>NZ_JBFODV010000299.1:0-7105 GCF_040908495.1 Aeromonas sp. R1-1
CTGCGTCCCGCTCGGCAAGGGCACTTTCAGGGGAAATCGCACGGCAAACGCCAGCGCGCTGGTTCTGTTGAAAAAAAGACGCCGGGGTATCCCCAGCGTCTTGAATCATTGCAATAGCTGGAAGCGGCTCACGAGATGTCACGAGAGGCCACCAGCAAACAGGTGGAGCTCTCTTCTCAGCCGTGACGCTTGGCAAAGCCATCCATAAAGCTCACCAGGGCCTTAACACCCTCCAGCGGCATAGCGTTGTAGATGCTGGCACGCATGCCACCGACAATGCGGTGTCCTTTGAGGGCCAGCAGGCCGGCCGCTTCCGATTCTGCCAGGAAC
Source organism: Aeromonas sp. R1-1 (assembly GCF_040908495.1). Taxonomy (NCBI): domain Bacteria; kingdom Pseudomonadati; phylum Pseudomonadota; class Gammaproteobacteria; order Aeromonadales; family Aeromonadaceae; genus Aeromonas; species Aeromonas sp. R1-1. The sequence goes on from NZ_JBFODV010000299.1 coordinate 331, forward strand.
TGCTTGTCCAGCTCGGCATTTTTCAGCTGGAACGGGATGTTCATGCGCGAACGGCAGCTGACATCCACCTGATTGCCGTAGAAGCTCGACTGATCGAGATAGTCATAGAGGAAGTCTGCCTTCTCCTTATTGCGCGCTTCCATCGCCTCGAGGCCACCCTGTTCCTTGAGCCACTCGAACACCAGACCGGCCAGATACCAGGCGTAGGTGGGCGGCGTGTTGAACATGGAGTCGTTCTTGGCAGTGAGCTTGTAGTCGAAAATCGAGGGGACATCGGCTCTCGCCTGATCCAGCAGATCATCGCGCACGATGGCAATGGCAAGCCCGGACGGCCCGATATTTTTCTGGGCACCGGCATAGATGATGCCAAAGCGGCTCACGTCGAGAGGACGGGAGAGAATGGTGGAGGAGAGATCTGCTACCAGCGGCACCTCGCCGGTGGCCGGGATGTCGAACATCTCGATGCCATCAATGGTTTCGTTCGGGCAGTAGTGAACATAGGCCGCATCGGCGCGAAACGCCGGGGTCGGCAGCAGGTGAGAGATCCCCTGCTCGTTCTTGGCAACCCCCTGGAAGGTCTGGACATCGCCATACTTTTTGGCTTCATCCACAGCGCTCTGGGACCAGACGCCGGTCAGCAGGAAGTCCGCCTTCTTGTTGGCGCCGCCCAGCAGGTTCATGGGCACGGCGGAGAACTGACCGCGGCCGCCACCGTGCATGAAGAGCACCTTGTAGTTGTCCGGCACCGCCAGCAGTTCGCGCAGATCCGCTTCGGCCTTCTCGGCCACCGCCATGTAGGGCTTGCCGCGATGGGAAAGCTCCATGACCGAGGCTCCCAGCCCCTGAAAATTACAAAATTCGCGCTGGGCGCGCTCCATGACTTCAACCGGCAGCATGGCGGGGCCGGCGCAGAAGTTGTAAATCTGTTTGCTCATGACGCTTTCCGTGAGTGGATGAGAGTAATCGATGACTTGTCAGGTTTTACACAAGAGCAGCCACAGGATCAAAGGCTTTTTGGGAGCTGGCTCAACCTTTTACCGTCACTCTGCATCCCCCTTGCAGTAGAAAAAGCCCTGAACGGGTCAGGGCTTGCAGAGAACATGCACAGAAATGGCGGGCAGAGCGCATAAACGACCACAGCTCAGCCATTTTTGACAAATTTACAGTTTGGCGGTGAGCTCAGGCAGCAGGGTGAAGAGATCCCCCACCAGCCCGTAGTCCGCCACCTGAAAGATGGGGGCATCGCTGTCCTTGTTGATGGCCACGATCACCTTCGACTCCTTCATCCCCGCCAGATGCTGAATGGCACCAGAAATACCAACCGCGATATAGAGCTCGGGCGCCACCACCTTGCCGGTCTGTCCCACCTGCAGATCGTTGGCGACATATCCCGCATCAACAGCGGCTCGCGATGCCCCCACGGCGCCGCCCAGCTTGTCGGCCAGCGCTTCTATCAAAGCAAACTGCGCCTTGGACCCCAGTGCCCGGCCACCGGAGACCACCACCCGGGCGGCGGTCAGTTCGGGCCTGCTGGAGCGCACCGCGCGGCGCTCGACCAACCGGGTACGACCAGCGAATTCGGGCACGGCCAAGCGTTCGATGAGAGCCTGCCCGCCCGTCGCCGCCTTGGCAAACGCGGTGGCCCGCACCGTCATCACTTTGACGGGCGCCGAGCTTGCCACTCTGGCAATGGCATTGCCCGCATAGATGGGGCGCAGGAAGGTGTCGCTGCTCTCGATAGCCGTCACCTCGGAGAGCATCTCCACCCCGAGCCGGGCCGCCACCTGTGGCAGCAGCGCCTTGCCCATGGCACTCGCCGCCATCAGGCAGTGGCTGTAACCTTCGCACCAGCTGGCCAGCAGCTTGTCCACCCCATCCAGCAGCCCGTCGGCCAGCAGGGGATGTTCGGCAAGCAACACCTTGTCGACGCCGCTGAGGGCTGCCGCCTGTTCACCCGCCTCGGTCAGCCCCTGACCCAGCAACAGCAGGTCAACCTGACCGCCGATGGCTCCGGCGGCGGTGACCAGTTGTGCCACGTTGTCGGCCAGATGGCCCTGATGATGTTCGGCAATGATCAGCACGCTCATGGCAGCACCTTCGCTTCGTGTTTGAGTTTGTCCACCAGCTCGTCCACCGAGCCCACCTTGACCCCGGCGCTGCGGGCTGGCGGCGCCATCACCCCGAGCAAGCCGGTCTGATTGGCCACCTCAACGGCGAGTGTCGAGAACGGGGCGCTATCAAGCGGCTTGCGCTTGGCCTTCATGATGTTGGGTAACGAAGCAAAGCGCGGTTCATTCAAACGCAGATCGGCGCTCACTACCGCAGGCTGCGGCATGCCGAGGGTCTCGAGGCCACCGTCGATTTCGCGGGTCACCAGCAGTTCCCCAGCTTCCACCTTGAGGGCTGACGCACAGGTCGCCAGCGGCCAATCATTGAGGGCAGCCAGCATCTGGGCCACCTGATTGTTGTCTGAATCGATGGACTGCTTGCCGAGCAGCACCAGATCCGGCAGCTCCTGCTCACACACCTTGTGCAAGGCACGGGCGACAGTCAGCGGGGTGAGCGTCTCATCGGTGACATAATGCAGCGCCCGATCCGCCCCCAGCGCCAGCCCATGGCGCAGTTGCTCGGCGGCAGCGTCAGGGCCGAAGGTCACCACCACCAGCTCGCTGGCGATACCCACTTCCCGCAGCCTGACCCCCTCCTCCACCGCAATTTCACAAAAGGGGTTGATCCCCATCTTCACATTGGCCAGCTCCACGTCGGAGCCGTCTCCCTTCACCCGGATCTTGACGTTGTAGTCGACTACCCGTTTGATTGCGACCAGCAGCTTCATGGGGTCATGCCTCGTCTCTTTGGATTGAATTCATTAGTGTGCCTCTGCGTTTGTTGCAGTACGCTCTTCCCTGATTTTTTGCTTTTTCTTGCTCAGTTTTGCTTACAACTGCTTTACGTTTACGTAAACTACCAGCATTACCCTAGGCCAACCAGAGCGCAGAGGCAAGATGGAACGGGAAGCAATGGAATTTGATGTCGTCATCGTCGGCGGCGGTCCGGCGGGGCTCAGTGCAGCCATCGCCCTGAAACAGCAGGATGCCACTCTCTCTGTCTGTCTGCTGGAGAAGGGAGCGGAAATTGGCGCCCATCTGCTCTCCGGCGCCCTGTTTGATCCCGTCGCCTTGCAAGAGCTGCTGCCGGATTGCTGGCAGCAAGCGCCGCTCGGCGTGCCGGTCAGCGACGATCAGGTTCATCTGCTGCAAAGCGAGCAACGCTCCCTGCAACTCCCCGCCTGGGCGGTGCCGCCCCGGATGCACAATGAGGGCTGTCACATCGTCAGCCTCGGCAATCTCTGCCGCTGGCTTGGCCAACAGGCGGAAAAACTGGGAGTCGAAATATACCCGGGATTTACCGCCAGCGAACTTATCATGGAAGCGGGCCGGGTCAAGGGGGTGATCACCGGCGATCTGGGGCTGGATCGGGCGGGCAATCCGAAAGCAGATCATGTGCCCGGCATGGCGCTGCTCGGCCGCTACACCCTCTTTGCCGAGGGGGCCCGCGGCCATCTCGGCAAGCAGCTGATCGCCACATTCAATCTGGCAAGCCCTGCCCAGCCCCAGCACTATGCCATCGGCTTCAAAGAGCTGTGGCAACTGCCAGCAGGTCGGGGCAACCCGGGAAAGGTGCTGCACGGCAGTGGCTGGCCCCTTGGCAAGCAGGGGGGCGGCAATAGTCACGGCGGTTTCTATCTCTATCACATGGAGGGGGATCAGGTCGCGGTCGGGCTGATTGTCGATCTCAACTACCAGAATCCCTGGCTCAGCCCGTTCGATGAATTCCAGCGCCTCAAGCATCACCCGCTTATCGCCGGCGTGTTGCAAGGGGGTGAGCGCATCAGCTATGGCGCCCGCGCCATCACCAAGGGGGGCTGGCACGCCCTGCCCCGCATGCACTTCCCGGGCGGCCTGCTGATCGGCTGCGATGCCGGCACTCTCGACTTTTCCCGCATCAAGGGGATCCACACCGCCATGAAGTCCGGCATGCTGGCGGCAAAAACCGTCGCGATGGCGCTGCGGGGGGGCGATGAGGGAGGGCGGGATCTGGCCCAGTATGGTGACGAGCTGCACCAGAGCTGGCTGGCCCGCGAACTCAAGGCAGCACGCAACTTCGGCGCGGCGCTTCACCGCTATGGTCCCTGGTTGGGCGGTGCCTTCAACTGGCTGGAGCAACGGCTGTTTGGCGCAAACTCGCCCTTCAAGCTGCTTGATAAGGCTCACGACTACCGTCAGCTGCGCGTGGCCAGCCGCTGCGAGCCCATCCATTATCCCAAACCCGATGGCAAGCTGAGCTTTGACAAACTCTCGTCTGTGTATCTGGCCAACACCAGTCACGACGAGGATCAGCCTTGCCACCTCAAGCTGCAGGACGAGCGCATTCCGGTCGAGGTCAATCTGCCCACCTGGGCCGAACCCGCCCAACGCTACTGCCCGGCAGGGGTGTTTGAAGTGCTTGAAATGGAAGGTGCGGCCAAACTGCAGATCAACGCCGCCAACTGCATCCACTGCAAAACCTGCGATATCAAGGATCCCAGTCAAAACATTATCTGGACGCCGCCACAGGGGGGATCCGGGCCCAATTATCCGAATATGTGATGAAGCGGGGCAGCGGCAACAAGCAGCCCCAGCTAGCTCTCCCCCAGCCAAAGGCGGGTTCTACCCCGCATAGCCGCTCAGGTGATCCGACCTCGCTGTTTTTTTGAACAAACAAGCTGAATCCCTGATGAATAGCCCCTGACAAGCGCGGCCCGCCACTGTATAGTTCGCCGCATTCAGGTTTTCCATCGGCCCGATCTGCTTATCCACGGGATCGCCTTCTGCAGCGATCTAAGGCCGCATGACCTGTGCAACCATCCCTGATTACCCATGACTTTTTAAGGGGGGACAGATGATCACCGCCTACATTCTCAACAACAAGGTGCTGGATATAGTCACGCTCGGGCCTGACGACATAGTACCTGACAACACGGTCTGGCTGGATGCCTACAAGCCGGACACGGCAGAGCGAGAATGGTTGACGGGCCTGTTCCTGGAAGAGGTCCCCGACAAGGAAGAGCTCGACGACATCGAAGCATCCGCCCGTTTTTACTGGGATACCGATGGTCTGCACATTCACTCCCTGTTTCCCCAGCGGATCGGTCGTGACACCAAGGGTGTCCACGTCTCCTTTACCCTGCGCAACAACCTGCTGATAAGCATTCGCGAAGATGACATCGGGCTGGTGCGCCTGCTGCGCCACTATATGCGCCAGGATCGGCTGGAGGTGGAGGATGCCCTCGACATCCTGCTGGAGGTGCAGAACCTCAAGGTGGAGTACCTCTCCGACCTTATCGAAGATGGTTACAAGACCTTGGAAAACACCGCCGATCAGATCTTCGAGCCGGATCAGATCAACCCCATGCTGAAAGAGTTGATGGCACAGGAAGAGGCCAACGGCCAGATCCGTCTCTCTCTGCACGATACCCGCCGCGCCCTGCGTTTCCTCAAACGCAGCCTGCGCCAGCGCATGAGCCTTGAGCAGAACAAGTGGATCGACGAGATGCTGCACGACGTGGAATCCCTGTTGCCCCACACCCAGTTTCTGTTCGACAAGATCAACTTCCAGCTGGAGGCCTCCATGGGGGTGACCAATCTGGAGCAGAACAAGGTGATCAAGATCTTCTCGGTAGCCGCCGTGATCTTCCTGCCGCCGACCCTGATCGCCAGTATCTACGGCATGAACTTTGGCCGCATGCCGGAGCTCGCCTGGGAGTATGGTTATCCCATGTCACTGGTGCTGATGGTGATGTCATCACTCGGCACCGGCCTCTTCTTCAAGCGCAAAGGCTGGCTGTAACGCCGCCGACGCGCGCTGCGATATCTTAAGAAACGGATTGGGGGGCATGGCCCCCCGATTAATTTGCGCCACGCCCAACGCCTTGCAAAGGACGCTTCGTCGCCCCATATCCCTTCCATCACTCAATTCAAGTGGATAACGGGCAACCATGACCCTCTACCCCGAACACCGATATGACGATCACGGCCAGTTGCGCCCGCCCCTCTGGTTCTGGCCCATCGCCCTGTTGCTGACCCGCTCGGTCTGGCTCTTTTTGATGGCAGGGGTCACCCGCGAGAGCGGCAGCGAGATCCTGACCCTCTTCTATCCGGACAAGATCACCCTCTACATCAGCCTGCTGACCGATGTGCCCGCCATCCTGGCGTTGCTCGCCTGTGGCGGCACCTATCAGCAGACCCATGGCATTCGCGCCAGACTCAGGCGCCATAGCCCCTTGCTGCTGCTCTGCTCTGCCACCAGCGGCATGCTGATGCAGCTGCACAGCCTCAACTTGCAGAAGTGGTCGTTCAGCTGGCCCACCGCGCTGGTGCTGGTTGCCAGCCTCTGGGCGCTCTGGTATCTGCTGCGCAGCCGCCAGTTGTGCGAATATGCGGCCGACGAGCCCCACTAACGGGGCTCCGGGCACAGATTGCGAAGCGTTCAGGCCTATTGGGGAGTAACCCGGATCTGCAGGCTCTGGCGATCGCTCTGGCTACCACGCTGAATCGCCCCTACTTTCCTAGACACCTCAAGAGCCTCAAACTGAGGTCAATCAGGAGGTATTATGAGCAAGCAGCAACGTTACACGGAAGAATTCAAACTGGCAGCCGTCAAGCAGGTGACTGAGCGCAATTACCCAGTAGCAGAGGTCGCTGAACGACTTGGTATTTCCAGCCACAGTCTTTAT
>NZ_JBFODV010000003.1:0-24017 GCF_040908495.1 Aeromonas sp. R1-1
AGCGAGTAATCGCGCTGTGTCCGTTTCACACCTTGTCCCATCGGGCTCTCCATTTATTAGGGGGAAAGGTGTAAACCATATTCAGGACGGGACAGTTGATACAAAAAGGCCCGCACCAATTGGTGCGGGCCTTTGCTTGGCCGACTGCGCACTTGAACGGCACGCAGTTCGCAACGGGCTATCGGCTTACTTGCTGCCGGTACCGGAGTTGCGGGTAGAGGCTTGCGACGGGCGGTGGTGGCGCGAGCGCGCGGCTCTTTGCCCTGTATCTCATCGAAGCCCTGTTTACCGGCAAAGAGCCCGGCTGCTCTCTACGCCTCTGCCAAAAAAGTGGGTGTCCCAGATTTCACAGGCGGCTGGCGTTGATATAGCCAGAACCGGTCATGGTGCTAAAGGTAAAGCTGCCCTCGGCCGCGATGCTGCTCTGCTTGCTCTGGTAGTGGTCGTTATCCTGCTGGCTGGTCAAGGTCAGGTTGCGGCCGATATCAGCCTTGACCTTGTCACCACTGACCTGCGCCCCCAGCAGGGTGGCATCCCGCCCTGATGTGAGGGTCAGGGTATCGCCCGCGGTGAGGATGGTCTCGGTATAGCAGCCCGAGTTGCCCAACTCTTTGCCCTTGGCGGCATGCATGTTGGCAAACACGCTGAGTTCGGTGCCCTCTTCGCGAACGCCCGATTACGCTGCGCTAATCGAGCCGATGGCCCTGCCCCCCCCTTTCACCTATGTCCAATTACGATTCATTAATCGAGCAAGCGGTCCTGAACATCATATATAAATTCAACACTCAGCTTCATTCTCTCTACAGCCAGACTAATTTCACAGCCTGACCAAATGCCTATGCCAGCAGTTAGTTCATTGGTGATAAAATATTTTCTAAGTTCCACCAATAATTCTGTCAAATCTCCCACGGCACGACCATCAGGATCAAACCAGTTTAGGTTACCTGTATCATCAATATAATCAAACTCGTATTTACCTCCATCACCTTCAGGAAAAACCTCTGCTCTGACAACTATTTTTTTCGCATCTAATGGCCCAGCGTCGACTAAGAGTTGCCCAATTTTTTGATATATTTCTTGATCTGTCATTAGATACCACCTGGAGATTTTTTAAAATCAATAATTGCTGGACGATCACAAAACGATTAGGACCCCCACCTTTTGTAGCAAGCCACTATCGAACTGCTTGCAGGCATTATAAAGGTGTATGCATTCAAACTGATGCATGTAAAACTCGGCTGGCAGGAGTAATTTTCAGGTTTAGAAAGCAACGGCCCCTGCACAACCATTTACTGGACTATGTGCAATACCCGGAGCTATCAGCAGGGTAAACGCAAAGCAATCAAATCTGTGGTTGATGGCATCGCCGCTGGCCACAGTGGCGGGCAAACTGCTGGCATTGATCTCTGCCTCCCACCACTCTTATCCCTTGTCGCCTGAATAGCGCCACCTGTTTCAACCAGAGAACACCATCAAGGCCCAACCGTTCCAGAATGGGTCCAAAGTTGAGCCGGAATATGACCCCGTTTGTCGGGCCGAATAGCACGGCCTGTCCAATCAACCAGCATCAGGTAGTCGGTGAAGGCACAAGGCAGTTCTTCAGGCTTCCCCTGGCTGGAAAACGGCAGTAACAGTGGTGGCAAAACCTCAGGAGCAGCAGGCTCGTCAAGGCGCTGTTTGATACTGGTGTAGTCACTCTGCTCTGGCCGAACGGTCAACGCGGCTCGTATCGGATTGAGGTCAACATACGCCATACAGGCCAACAAAGCGGATTCGGTGAGCAAAGCCTGGCTCTTGAAGCGTCCCTCCCAGAAATGGCCCTTGCAACCATCTTCCTGATTGGCCTGACGGGCCAGATTTTCATTGAGTAGCCGAATAAACCAGCTGATGGAGTGAAGCCGCTCCCGCCATTGGGCCAGCAATTGCTGCACGACAGCCAGTTCAGGCTCGCTCAACATCTCCCCCTGATACCAACGCCTGACCAAATTCGGCCACTGGAAAAGCGCCGCCCAGCGCTCAGCCACCTCCCGCTCACTCCAGTTGGCCGCAGTATCTGGCTCCACCTTGAGCACCAGATGATAGTGATTGCTCATCACCGCGTAAGCACAAATGCCGATAGCAAACAGCCGCGACAGTTGCCCCAACTTGTCGACCACCCATTGGCGTCGATGCTCATAACTCTGGCCGGAGTGGGAATCCTCTCCGCACAGAAAAGCTCGCCGCACACAGCGACTGACCACGTCGTAGTAAGGCGTATCCTGCAAGCTGATTTGACGTGAACGGGCAATGGTCATGGCACATCTCTCAACGGTGACCTCTCAAGTCAACAACAGCACTACGTCTCTGTCAAAAAGGTGGGTGTCCCAGATTATCTCCCCGCACACAGCGACTGACCACGTGGTAGTAAGGCGTATCCTGCAAGCTGATTTGACGTGAACGAGCAATGGTCATGGCGCATCCCTCGACTGTGACTTCTCAACAAGTCAACAACAGCACTACGCCTCTGTCAAAAAGGTGGGTGTCCCAGATTTCCGTAATTTACTGCCGTTGCTATTTGTTCATAAAAAAAATCTCCAAAATCATTGTAATATGGTTTAAAAGCTTTTGATTGATCTTTTACTCCGGGAGTCCATAGCCATATAGAACTTATCTGACATTTGGTACAATCTAATAAAATATAATCTCCATCACCTGTTGAGCTTACTATTACATAGTTTTCAGGCAAATTTGTTCTCTGCCTCTCTCTCAAGGTTAACCATATGGCGTCAGGGACACCTGAATTAATAAAATCATCTTTAATAACGCCATAAAACTCTTGACCAGCTATATCACCACAGCCTAAGTTTTTTAGAAAAAATCTATAGCTATCAGGGAACTCAACACCAAGTTTTTTTTCTGCAAGCTCAATCAAACTTTCATCTTTAATCCCTTCAAAATCAGCATCATCTTCATGCTGATTTATTATTTCGATAGCTTTTATGACCTTTTCAATGCTCATGATCACCTACTTTTTGAAGTCTTTAGCTCTCTGTTTCCAGTAATCAGATCGCCACTTGTTAAATACATCGCGATCAATGCCGGATGGCGTTTCATTACTGTTAATATGGATAACTCGACGATTATCCGTGTGGAACCTCTGCGTAACCTCTGCCAACGGTCCATCTTGTCTTTGTAGCATGTGATGAAGATTTATTGAATCTCCATTTGAGTCAAGAGGGGCCAGTCCTTTCTCCATTCTTTGAATGTTTGTTCTCCCTCTCGCATCTATGGCATTGGGGTTAAACAGATCGTTACGCTGATACACCTTATTTCCATTAATTTCAACAGGCTTTGAAGACCAATACTTTCGCTCCTGACCAAAATACTTGGCAATGTTGATATTTTCATCAGTACTTTTAGCTACCCTTGTTGCAATTGCCTCCGCTTTAGCTGCTGTGGCCTCTGCAGCCGTCTTCCCGACACCAATAGCGCCTGCCGCTCCAATGCCCCCTGGCGTAACCGCTTCCGCGACCTGCAACCCAGCATTATTCAAACATATTACAGGAGCAGCCTTACAACCTTCCAGAGCAACCTTTGCCGCAGCCACAATTTCGGGTGTCGCACCGACTATCATCGCACCACCAGCGACACCGGCAAGACCTGCGGATACGACCAGATTGCCTTCTACAACGCCTTTGGCAATATTTGCCTTGCAGGTAACATCACAGTCTGGTGATTTGCTCAGCCAGAATCCAATATCTGCAGCCCCAGGGGCCAGCAGATTATTCTCCACCACTGTCTTGCCGGTCTGGGCTCCCGCCAACACCTCGGCAGTGCTGTCTCCCGTCAGGCCCCCCGCCAATCCGGCTGCCAGAGTGGCCAAGGTAGAGACGGTCTCCTTCTCTCCCTCTGTCAACTGGCTGGCATCTTTGTGGTAAAGCTGGGTGGCCATCATGCCCACCAGTTCGCCAGTGGCGGCGCCGGTTGCACCGACCATGGCGTTTTTGTTCTGGGCGGCGGCCAGTGCCCCTTGTACCAGCGCGTGGGCCATCACACGGGACGGACCATCATCAGTTTGCTGTTTGACCATTTGTGCAAGGTAGGGACTGGCTGCCCCTGCGGCGGCCTGAGTCAGGTCGCCCCCCGCCAAGCCTTGCAGTGCAGCGGTCGCGGCCTGCATACCACGCTGGAAGTTGCTGCCTATCCCCCATTTTTCCTGCAGCGCCTTGTACTCTTTGCTGTTGGCGTACTCGGGGTCATCCTTGGCTCGCTGATTGGCTTTATCCAGATGATGGCTGACCACCATCTGGGTCGCCTGCTGCCCCACCTCGCCGATAAGCTGAGCCTCTTGCATCCGCTCGAGCTCTTTTTGCTTGTCGAAGATAGGAGAGAGACCGTTGGCCGCCTGGGTCGGATCCCGGTGCAGGGTCACCAGATCCTGCTGCTGAGCCTTGCCGTCGCGGATATCTATGGTCCCGCCACTGATCGAGGCAAAGGAGGTCGAACTGGCGCTGCCACTGCTGTTGCTACCACCGAGCGACCCCATGGCTGCAATGCTGGAAAAACCCTTGGTGCTATCACCACTGCCACTGATCCCCACACTCTGGCTTTCGACCTTATAGTCGGCACGGTTGACCAGATCACTCCAGCCCAGCGTGCCGGTCGAGAGCCGGTTTTTGCTCTCGTTATCACTGCCAGCCAGCACAGCGCCGTTGAGCTGGGTGTGTTCACCCACCTGGATGGCGAAACCCTGCTTACCGGCGAAGATGCCGGTCTGCTCCATCACGCTCTCAAAGTCGCTGCGTATCTTCTGACGGCTGGCGTTGATATAGCCGGACCCCGTCATGGAACCAATTGTGAAGCTGCCACCGGCGGCGATGCTGCTCTGCTTGCTCTGATAGTGGTCGTTATCCTGCTGGCTGGTCAGGGTCAGGTTGCGGCCGATATCGGCCGTTACCTTGTCACCACTTACCTGCGCGCCCAGCAGGGTGGCGTCCCTTCCTGATTTGAGTGTCAGGGTATCGCTGGCAGTGATGCTGGTTTCGGTATAACGATCAGAATCCCCGTTTTCCTTGCCCTTGGCTGCATTCATGTTGGCGAAGATGCTGATCCCCGCACTCCCCTGGGTGAACCCGAAGCTGATGCCGGCATTCCAGCCACTGCTGCTGTTGCTGCCGCGGGTGTCACTGCTGTTGACTGCTGATTGCAGCACCAGATCGCGCGAGGCACCCAGTGTCACATTATGCCCCTTGATGCTGCTGCCGATCATGACCAGATCGCCGGCACTGTTGGCGGCATCTCCCCGGGCCAGTATGGTCGCATCCCCACCAGCATTGAGCTCCGAGGTCAGCGCATTGGTTTCGTTACTTTGGTTATTGGATTGGCTGCGCTGGCTTCCCACCGAGATAGCAATCCCGACAAAGGAGGGGTCGGGTACACCGCCCGCATCAGCCATTGCCTGCATACCCTGCCAGGCCTGATAACCATTCATGGCAGCCTTGGTTCCCTGCAAGGCGACCAGTCGATCGTTGCTGCTCTCCTTGCTGGCCTTGACGGTGTCATAGGCACTCTGTACTGCCGTGACGGCGCCACCGGTCAAGGCCACTGTGAGCCCGCCGCTCTTGCTCTTGAACTCCTCCTTGCGGGTGACCTGCTGCTCGGCCGAGGCAATGGTGACATCTTTGCCCACCAGCAGCAGATCCTTGCCAGCGATGATGTCGCTGCCGCTGACCTGCAGCCAGTTGCCAGCTTGCAGCGTGACATCCCCTTGCACACTGCCAACAGTTGACCCCTCTCTGATCAGCGTGGTGCCCACCATGTCGCTGCTTTGCTGTTGCTTGCCGATGGTAAAGCCAATCCCGCCACTGCCCATCAGGCCAGAGCGCTTGGTTTCACGGAAATGGAGCTCGCGATTGAACAGATCCACGGTATCAATGTTCAGGTCACGCCCGGCCAACAGTGTTGCACCGAGATCCCCGACTACGTTGCTACCCTTGACTGCCAGATCCTGTTGCGCCTTGAGCAACACATACTGGCCTCCCAGCTCGGTAGCCTGAGCCATGTGCTGCTCGCTGATATCGTGGGTAGTGGTGGTCTTCTTGCTAAAAGCCTTCTTCTTGCTCTCCCTGGTGTAGGATTCGCGATAATCCATCGCATCACCGGCTTCAAGCAGCAGATCGCGACCAGCCGTCACAGCGAGTTCACCTTCTGCCTGAACATTGGCCGCACGCATCGCGATATCGCTGCCCGCGCCCAGGGCGATGTTATCGGCGTTCAGATTGACCCCAACCTCCTCACGCTGCCGGGCACTATCGTAACCGTTACGACGGGTGGTGTACTGGCTGGCTTCGTTATTGGCGGTCTTGAGCATGAGCTCATTGCCGGCAGTCAGAGATGCATCCCCTTTGGCAGTGAGGGAAGAGGCCGAGATAGTGAGATCCCGATCTGCCGACAGGCGCAGAGCCCGGCCTGTATCAAGGGAGCTCATCAACTGCTCGACTCGGGAGAAACGGCTATTGCCCTCTTCCCACTTGCGTCTATCTTCCAGACTGCCAATGGTGATATCCCGCCCTGCATTGAGGGTCATATCCAGCCCAGCCAGCAGGTTGCTGGCTGACAGCGAGATATCCTGCCCTGCCTGCAGCAGCAGGTTGCCCGCCGATTCAATGCGGGCGATATCGCCGATATCGGTGCGGCTAAAGCGGGTCTGATCGCTCAATACATCGGAGAGAATGCCGTTGACATCCACATGACGCTGGGCCGTCCGGGTTTCATTGCGCACCGAGCCATCGAGCGATGCAATGGCGATCTCCCCACCCTTGATAAGGCTCTGATTGAGGACATCCCCCTTGGCGAGCAGCTCAAGCCGACCGCCAGCCTGGATCTGGCCCTGGTTGACCAGGGTTGTGCCGCTCTTGAGCGAGAGTGTGCCATCGGCCAACAGAGTGCCGCTATTGTTGATGCCACCAGCAGTGAGATCGATATTGGCAGCCGTAATTACGCTACCTGAGAGATGGCGCTTGTCGGCCTCGGTCAGATAGAGCTTGGGCGCGAGCACAATCTGGCCGTTGAACCAGACCGGCTCCCACCACACCATGCTGCGGCCTAGTTGAGCAACTTGGGCGGCACTTAACGTTACCCCCGGGGTCAGACCCAGATCACGGCGGTTTTGCGCCGCGTTATCAATCAGCCAGCGCATTTGGGCCAAATCAGAGCCCATCTCGCCATTGATAAAGCGGCGGCCCGTTTGCGCCAGCACCGCATCGCGGATAACGCGGGTATCGAAGGCGGCATCACCGAGCAGCTTGATATCTTTTTCCGGCGCAAAATTTACCTGCCCGAAGAAGTAACTGGAGCCGAGGAATTTATCGACCTGGGTCAGAGTCGGGCTGGTTTCAATCTGTGGCTGGGTCGCCAGCGCAGGCTCCGTTTGCAGACCGGTTTGCACTGGGCCAGGCGCCGTTACCGCCACGGCCGAGACCACCGGCGCTTGCCAACCCGGTTGCAAGCTCTGTTGCCACTGACCTGCTGTGGTGACATGACCACTGTTTGACGGTGTCATTCCGCTTGGCAACTGCAGATCAGGGGCGTTGATCCCACCACTTGTACGGCCCGGCAGCGTCCAGTCCGTTCCATGATCTGTAACCTGAGCAACGCCACCACTGCCTGAAACCGCCTCGAAGGAGAGCGGTCCAGCCCCCTGCAACTGCTGCTGAAGCGCAGCATCAATCCGATCCATCATACCGTTACCGGCCTGACCCAGATTGGCCAGCAAGGGGTTTACTTCGATCAGATAGGGGCTGTTGCTATTGCCGTTAATGGTAAAGAGCCCCTTGTCGCCGCTGGGCAACTGGAAGTCAGGCAAGGGCACACCGTTGTCCGGGCCGACGGGTTTTAGCACCTGCGACAGGTATTGGGCATCACCCTGCAAGCTAGGGGCAGCACCCGCACCCTGTGCCTGCGGCAAGGAGACCGAAGGACGTTGAGTAGTACTGCTAACCGGTCCGGCATGGGCTTTGATGGTGACGTTGTCAATCATTCCGGCAACGGTGCCGGTTATATTGCCTCCGGCTGAAATTATCGCATTACTCGTTGAATAGTTCTTAGTTTCTAGCCTTGTCCCTGATAGCTCAAAAACCAACCACAACCTTTCATCTGGACTTGATATTGTACAATTTGAATATGTATTCAAGCAGTCAAGCGTATCAACGTGTATATAATCAACAAATTCAACCACAGAACCGAGTTGATTACCTCGATTACTGAGAGATGAGGTAGATATATCTATATTATGGCCAGATGCAATGATACTTGATATATTTGATACGTCTGCAGAAGATATTATTATGTCACCTAATGAGGTGAGTTTGGCCTCAGGGCTATCTGTAACAATCGAAAACTCACTCCTACCAGCCTCAAAGCTAACCCTATCTACCTCATAGTTTGACTGGTGCGTAACATAGTATCCAGGCCCTTTCTCCTCTGTAAAAGTAATAAACTCAGAACCTTCTGGTTGATGCGAAAGCAATAGTCGAGTAGGAAATTTAAGCCCATCATATTTTTTTGATTGGTTTGAAACCTCAAATTTGGCTTTTTTATTTATAACACTAGCTGCCTGTATATAAAGCGAACGGTCTCCTCCATCAATAGTCCCAGACGCATTCACCAGTTGGCCATTATTCACCTTAATCGTCGTACCCCACTCCGCCAGCAGCGTGCCATATTCGTTGGTCAGGTTGCTATTTGCAGTGAAGGCTTGGCTGCCGCCGCTATATACTGTCCCGCCATTAAACAGCGACTCACCCTGCCACCCCAGGTCGCCCTGGCTGGCCAGCATACCGGTGTTGCGCAGCTCACCCTGCGTATTGAGCGTCAGCCCTTGCCCACTCTGCACGCTGCCGCTATTTTCCAGACGCTGAGCACCCAACTGCATGACACCATTGCTCACCAGAGCCCCGCTATTGATTAGCTGGCCGGTGACGCCCGCATTGAAACGCTGCCCTGCACCCCACTGCCCCTGATGTTGCCAGTCCCCCTGCACCTGCAGGTCCAACGCACCCTTGGCGCTGAGGGTGCCCTGACTGGTCAGCGATGACCCCGTCTTGAGGGCTAGATCACCACCCGACAGCCATTCACCGATGCCCGTCACCCGACCCGCATCCAGCGTCGCCTTCTGCCCCGCCAGAATCTTGCCCGGCGCATACAACTCGCCACTGCGCAGGGTCAGTTGCTGCCCAAACAGGGTGCCGCTGTTGGCCAGCCGCGTCAGTGGCAAGGCCTCCAGTAAATTGGCACTGATGAGGCCACTGTTGTCGAGCTGGTTGCCCTTGAGTAAAAGTTGGCCGGCCGAGGAGAGCTCACCGGCGTTGGTCAGCGTTGTGACAGTGATGTCCCCCGCATGCTGGCCGCGCAGTACGGCCCCTTGGCCGTTGTCCAGTTGCCGGGTCGTCAGATTCAGCGTACCGCCCTGTACCCGCCCCCGGTTGACCAGGGTGTCATGGGTCAGTGTCAGGGTATTGCCCAGCAAGGCACCACGGTTGTCGAGCTGGCGACTGCTGATGGTGAGGCCGTCCCCCTGCAAGGTACCCCAGTTATCCAGCCGCGCACCACTGATGCTCCCCTGGCCAGTCACCAAGATCACCCCATCATTTTGCAGCGCACCGCCGCTTTGCAGGCGAGTCGTTTCAACCCGGCCCAACTGCTCGATGCGAGCGGCATTCATGGCCAGTTCACCGCCGCTCAGCAGGTTGCCGAGCTGGCTTATCAGGGTATTGGCACTAAGAGCAACATTGCCTTTGGCGGCCAGGGTCCCCTTGAGGGTGAGCGCGGGCGCCGAGAGGGTTGCATTGCCATCGGCCTGCACTGTGCCTGCAAGGGTCGCACCCTCGGTCAGCTCGGCGTTCAGTCCCCCGTTTGCCCAGGTCTTGCCACCTTGTTGCCAATAGCCGCTGCGCAAGAGCAGGTCACCGCCAGCCAGCAAGTCACCCTGCTGCTCGAAGCGCGAGCCCTTGATACTCATGCCACGCGCCGACTGCCACAGCCCTTGTTGCGTCAGGGTAGCGCCATCAAGGGACAGTGCTCCGCCAGACACTAGCTGGCCGTCCGCCTGACTGGTCAATGCCCCCCGACTGGTAAGCGTCAGGTTGCCGCCACTCACCAGCGAGCCCTCAAGCGTCATGGTATCGGCATGAATGTCTGCCTCGCCACGAATACGCCACGGGCCGGCCAGTTGCAGCTGGCCGGTACGCAGCTCAAGTGCGCTGCCACTGCCGACGCCACCGCTTCCCTGCCAGCTGGCACTGCGCAGCACAACCTGATTGCCTTGCAGTTGGCCATTATGCTGCACCGCCCCCCGGGCATTGACCGCCAGGTCGCCACGGCTGGTCAGCTTGCCGCGACTGGTCAGTGTGCCGGTATCCAGCAACACCCGCTCCCCTTGCAGGTCACCGTCCAGGGTGACGGACTCACCCTGCAGCGTCAGCACGCCATTGGTCACGGCACTGCCGCTGTGCGCCAAATTCGCGCCTTGCCAGCTCAGATCCCCTGCCGATGACAGTGTCCCCTGGCTGGTCAATGTGCCCGCATGGAGTTGCAACTGGCCATTGCTGGCCGTGGTGCTGCCACTGCCCAGCGTGGCTTCGTTGGTGTTCAGAACAATGTCTTTATTGGCCAGCAGCTTGCCGCTGCTGCTCAGCTGGGGAGCGTTGATGGTGAGGTCCGCACCGGCACGCAACGTTCCGCTGTTATCCAGTGCATCCAGTGTCAATGTCTGGCCCAGGCCGCTGACCCACTGGCCGCTGTTGAGCAGCCGGTTGGCCGTCAAGGTGATGCCCTGGTCCGATTGCCAGTGGCCCCTGTTAGTCAGGGAGCCGGTCTTAAGGTTCAGTGCGTCCTTGCTAACCAGCGCACCACCGTTGTCGATGTGTGCCGCCGTCAGCGTTATCGCTTGCGCCGACATCTTGCCATCATTGCGCAGGGTATCGGCGACCTGCAGTGACAGTGAGCCACCGCTGGCCAATATCCCCTGTTGTGACAACCGGGTGGCTTCGATGCGCTGGGCCCCTCCCGCTACCGCACTGCCCTGCAGCGTCATCTGGCCAGCCGTCAGCTGTTGCCCTGTTTTGGCCAACAATTGACTCTGCTGGCCGGTAGTGAGCGTGGTCGCCGTCACCTGCTGATGGTCCCCTTTGAGGGTGCCATCCAGCGTCACTTGTTCACCACTCAAGGTGACATCTCGCGCGGCCGCCGTGCCCGAGATCACCAGCGTTTTGCCGCGCCACTGCAGTTGGTCGGCAGCCAGGTTGCCGGCCAGCGCTGCCTGCTCCGCCGTCACAACCAGCTCACCGTCGGCCTGGGTCAGGCCATTCAGATTCAGTAGTGAGGCCCCCAACTGCATGGAGCCATTGCTCAGCATGTCACCCTGCGAGTCCAGGGTCGCCGCCGCCAGGTTTATCCCCTCCTTGCCAACCAATACACCGCGGTTGTCCAGACGGGTGGCCGCCTTCATGGTCAGTTGACGGGTACCCACATCCCCGCTGTTGAGCAAGGTATCGCCCGTCAGCGTGGCATGCCCGGCCAACAGCGCGCCCAGATTGCGCCACTGCCCCCCCTGCCAGTTAAACTCACCGCTGCTCTCCATCCGGCTTCGGTTTTCAAGCTGATTCACGGTCAAATCAAGACCGGCGGCCCGCAAGGTGCCGCTGTTGACCAGCTTGATCCCTTTCACCTGCAAGGCACCGTCACCCAACCACTGACCTTGCTGGGTTATCTCATCGACCATCAGGGTTTGGCTGCCACTACCCAGCCAGATCCCTTGTTGCAGCAAGCGCTGGCCGGTCAGGTTCAACGGTCCCGCAGCAACCAGGGTCGCACCCTGCTCGTTGTGCCACTCAGTTACCTTAAAATTGGCTGCCTGTTCGCTGGCCAGTCGCCCCTTGTTGGTGAGTCCATCAACCTGCAATTGCCACTGCCCCGCCTGCCAGTCACCAGCCAACGCCAGTTGTTTACCGGTGCTTTGCAGCAACCCGCCAACGCGCCAGACGCCAGCAAGCTGCTGCGTATCCCCCTGCAGGGTAAGGGCACCACCGATGTTTGCATTGCCGCCCAGCGCCAGCAGTTTGGCACCAAGCTGGACTTCCCCCTGACTGACCAAACGCCCGGTCAAGGTGGCCTCTTCCGCCTGAAGCGTAATACCCTGTTTACCCTGCAACAGCCCGCCGTTTTGCAGCGCATTGGTTGTCAGAGAAAGTGTCTTGCCTGCCAGGTTACCCTGATTGGTGAGGCGCTCCGTGGCATTGAGCCGATGGTCGCCACCGGCGATGACCGTGCCTTCGTTATCAAGCGTACGCCCTGTCAGCGCGAGACTCTCTCCTGCTTGCAGCCACCCCTGGTTGGCCAGGGTGTCGCTCTGCCAGTTGAGCTGCTGACCTATCAAATGCTGGCCACGACTGCCTCCCACTTGACTATGCAACTGCGCCGCCTTCGCCTGAGTAGTACCATCCAGTTGTAGCTTGGTCGCATCGATACGCAGCTCCTGAGCGGCATTCATGGCCCCCTGTTGCTGGTACGCCTTGGCCACCACGGCCACATCCCCTTTGGCTGCCACATCCCCAGCCAGGGTGATGTCATCACCGCTGAGGCTCAACACGCCACCGGCGCGCAGGGCTCCGCCAGCCTCCTGAGTCAGCTTATCGCCACGCCAGACCAGCGCATTGTCGGTGCTCAATTCGCCACGCTGTTGCCAGTTGACTGCCGCAATATCAGCCTGGCTTGCCAGCAGCTTGCCACTGCTGGCAAGCATCTTGGCATCCAGCTTGAGCTGCTTGCCGACTTCCAGCTCTCCGTTTACATCGGCCTGCTCGGCCTGCAGTTGCAGGTTGCCACCAACATGCTGACTCCCGGACAGCGTCAACAAGGTCGCCCCCAGCGCCAGGTCAGCGCCGGTGCGCAGCTCCCCCCCCAGATGTAACTCGTCGGCCGTTATCTTCGCGGATGACTTGCTTTCCAGCGTCCCCTTCAACAGAAGGCGGGCCCCCGTCACCGCCACTTCATTGGCAAACAGGCCACCCCTGCTGTTCAGTTCGGCAAAAGTGAGCGCCAGCTTGCCGGCCGTCACTGCCGTACCACTGTGGGTCAACTGCTCCCCGCTCAAATTCAGGGCCTGGCCGGCCTGCTGCCAGCCATTGCCATCCATCTGTTTGCTGTGCCAGTTCAGCGTATCGGTGGCCAAGATGCGCCCTTGCTGGGTCGCACGCTCACTGGTCAGGTTAATCGAGTCCCCTTGCACCAGACCGGCCAACGCCAGCTCATCGGCATTGACCTTCATCAACTGGCCACTGGCAAGCTGACCATGTTGCGTCACCTGCTTGCCCTTGATGACCATATTCTGGCCAGCACCAACCGTACCACCCAGTGCCAGCTGGTCACCGTTCAGACTCACGTCATGGTTGGCCAGCAGCTCGCTCGCACTCCCCGTCGCAAGCCGTTGCCCTTCCCACGCAATACCTTCCCTACTGTGCAGCTTACCCTCGCTCGTCGCCTCCTTGACTGCCAGCACCAGCGACTGCGCCTTCAGCTCGCCATCGAAGTTGCCACTCTCGGCCGTCACCCCGGCCTTGCCACCGACCAGACTCTGGCCGCTCAACTGCAGCAACCGGCTGCCCAGTTCCAGTTCACCGTCGGTCAGTTGCTGCCCCGTCAGAGCCAGCTCATCCCATGTCAGGCTCAACCGGGAGACCCCAAGCAAGGTACCGCTGCTGCGCAACTGGCGACCGGCTAGCGTCGCCAGCTGACTGGCAATACGCCCCTCGTTGTCGAGGGTGTCGGCCTGCAACGTCAGGCTGTCGCCTCCCGCCAGAGAGCCCTGGTTCTGCAACGCATCCCCCTTGAGCACCAGTTGTTTGTCCCCTTGCATGGCGCCGCTGTTGGCCAGTCGGCTACCCTGCCAGTTCAGGGTCTGCCCTGCCTGCACCTCGCCCCGGTTGGTCAGCACACCCGCCTGCAACTGCACCGTTTTGCCCTTCACCTTGCCCGCCACGGTCAGCTCATTAGCGTTAATATCCAGCGTCGGAGCACCAAGGTCCCCCTCCAGGCTCACCTGCTGCGCCTGCAGTTGGATGCGCTGACCTGCGTGACTTTTACCCTGCTCTCCCTGCTCCCAGCGCGTACCGGCTTGTATCGCCAGGTTGTTGCCCGCTCTCAGCTCGCCGGCGTTATAGCCTCGCTCCCCGAGCACGACGCTCATCGCTTGCCCACTCTTCAACGTTCCCTGGTTGTCCAGGCTCGTTGCATCAATGGTCAGGCTCTGCGCTGCCTGGGTCGTGCCCTCATGACGCAGCGCACCCGCAGCCAACTTCACCGAAGTGCCCTGTACCTGGCCCGCCTGGCGCAATTGTTCAGCCTGCAGTGTCACATCCTTTGCCGTAAGTGCTGACTGTGTGTCCACCTGTTGCGCCGTGGCATGGAGCGTCTCACCCTGCAACTCGCCTTCTCGTACCACCAGCGCATCGTTCGCCTGCAGCGCCAAAGTGCCACCACTGCTGACCTTGGTTCGCTGCAACTGCTGTGCACGCGCCTTCAACGTGGCATCGCCTTTTGCCGCGATATCGGCATCTTGCGCCGTCAACTCACTGCCAGCAGCCAGCTTCACTGCACCGCCGCTGTGGATCGTCCCCGTGGCAGCCAGATCACCCTGACTGCTGACCTGCAGGTTGCCAGCACTGCTGCTGTCACGTAGCCGCACGCGGCCATTGGCATCAAGTGTCAAATCTCCTTGTTTGGCCACCACGTTGGCCAGATTGACCCCCACCCCTTGTTCGGTCGAGACCAGCCGAATTTTGCCCGCGTACATGCCGCCCAGCGCGGCGGTGTCGATGGCCACTTCCGGAGCCTGGCCATTGCCCGCCTGAGCAACGATTTCCCCAGTCTGGCGGTCAACCTTGTTGGCTCCCGCCACCACATTGACGGTCTGGCCATGCAGTGCGCCATTAAGCTGGACGGCGCGCGCCACCAAGTCGACCGATGCCTGTCTGGTCGCATCCAGTCCCTTGCCACCTACGGTCAGGGTGCCCTGTTTCACATCGAGTGCCTGCAACTGGCCTTGTGCATCCAGTACTGGCTTGCCGGTCGAGAGCGTCACATTGGGGGTATTGATGAAACCGCAGCCATCACAGGTGAGGCCATTGGGGTTGGCCACCACCACACCAGCCTGCTGACCAGCCACTTCCAGATAGCCTTGCAACTGCGACGGGTTGGCACCCACCACTTCGTTGATGATGAGATTGGCCGCTTGACCATTGAGGTGGGGGTTGTTTTGAATAAGCCCACCCAGCTGGGTTTGGGTCAGCTGTCCGGTGGCATTATTGAGGATGACGCCCGCCTGGCCAACGTTGAAATCCTGATAGAGGTTGTGCGATAACCCGGCGCCGTTGGGGGTGGCAATGTCGACGATGGGCACTCCGTTACCGGCCTGATTGAGGGTGGTATTACCGGTCGCCACCGCAATGCCTTCAGCAAATGCCGGGTGGGCCGGTTGCAGTGCCAACAATGCACATAGCTGATACACCACGGCCCGACATACCAGAGAAAACCGCGGTTCACCTTGCTTCTTCATTGCGCTTGCATCCATCTCAACCATCTTCATTCGTCCATTCACGTCTTGATTGCCATCTCGCGACGCTCGACGCATCGCCATCCTATTGCTAGAACGCCACACTCGCCCGGTAGTAGAGCACCCAGGGATCTGCATTGAGCCAGGCGGGGGCGCTTAACGGAAAGCCCACGCTGACGTTGCCGGTAAAGTGGCGATAGCGTTGCTCCCACCCCACGGCGGTGCCCACCATGCCACGCCACTCATCCCCCTGATTGCCCATGTCCACTTGCCCCATATCCAGCGCCAGCCAGGTACGCCATTGACCGAGCCAGGTCGGGGTAGTTCCTTGCCAACTCAGCTCGTTTCTAAGGTATCCGCCCACATCCCCGCTGATACTCTGCTCTTTGAACCCGCGCACCGATGCCTCGCCGCCCAGCGACAAACGCTCCACGCTATAGAGCCGGTCAGGCGTCCATTGGGCATTGAAGGTCGAGAGCCATCCCCACTGACCACCCGCCGTGCTGTAGCTGCCAAACAGCCCCCATTTCTCAAACTGGGCCTGCGGCCACAAAGCCGAGCGGCCACGGTCGCGGTCCGCTCCGAACCAGTCGGTGCCGAGCGTCAAGGCGGGGTTCAGGGTGAAGAAGTGACGGTCTACGCGCGTCGCCAGATTAAGGCCCAGCCGCAGGGACGAGAGCTGGTAGCTGCTGGTTTCCAGTAACTGGTCCATGATGAAGTTGCGGCTCTGACGATGAGTCACGCCCAGTACACCGGATATCTTGCTCTGCCCATCGCGATAGAGGGTTCCTGTGGCAGTGCCTGTCGTGGTACGGGTATCACCACGACTTTCATAGACATAGCCGCGAGAGTCGATATCGTTGCGGTAATCGCTAAATTGATAACCGGCATCAAACAACCAGTAGCCATAGGGCAAACTGAAACCGGCCTGCCAGTTGGTGGCGTTGTGGCTGGCTCGCCCATCAGTGCTACTGCCAGCCACCAAGGTCCATTGCTCGGCCAGTGATAACAGGTTGTCGACAGTCAACGAAATTCTCCCCTGCTCCTCCCCTGTACTCTGCTGACCACTGTTGTCGAACTCCAACGCACCTTGTAGCGGTACACCCTTGGTGCCCTTCAAATTGACGATGGATTGACCAGGCGCTCGACCGGGCTGGATATCAAGCTGATAAGAGAGCGAATGCAGACGAGAGAGATGGTCTACCCCCTGCTCCAGATCACGCAGATTGAGCACCTGCCCGACCAGGCCCGGGAAGAGGGTACGAGTGATGGACTCCGGCTCGCCATTAACCACAATGGCTTCGATGCGCCCTTCAAGCACTGCAATGGTAAGCGTTCCTTTAGCTAAATCTTGCTCCGGCAGGAAGGCTCGGCTGGTGACGAAACCGGCCGCCAGATACCACTGACTGACATCGCGAATAAGGGCATTGATGTGCGAGAGCCCCATGCAGCTATTGAGGTAAGGTGACACGAGCCGGGTTTGCTGGCTGGCAGACAACTGCGACGCCCCCTCAAAGTGAATCTTGCTCACTTGGAAACAGGAGCCTTGGGCTTGTGGCACTTGTTCGGTAGATTCAGTTGGCAGTGACAGAGGGCGAGCAACCTCCTCGCGCTGACGAGCCGCCTCTTCCAACAAGGCGCGCTGGCGCTGCTGAATCTCTTGCTGCTCTGCAGGAGGCAATGCTAAAGCAGGCTTAAGAAACAGCATCCCCAGAAAAGCAAAAAAAACATAACCTCCCGCGGATGCAGGAAGTGCAAAGTAGTTAAACATCGATTTAGATAGCCTGAACTTTATTTTTTGTAGTTACGGGGCAAACCCGAACGACTCCACAAAGTTAATAATAATGATTATCATATGCACTATCAAGGCTAATTTATCAGCTTATACACCATGCTGTTGCGGCTAATGACCTAACAAACACGCGTCATAAAAAAGGCCCGCACCAGTTGGTGCGGGCCTTTGCTTGGCCGACTGCGCGCTCTTTGACGGGCACACAGTTCGCAACGGGTTGTCGGCTTACTTGCTGCCAGTACCTGAGTTGCGGGTAGAGGCTTGCGGCTTGCGACGGGCGGTGGTGGCGCGAGCGCGGGGCTCTTTGCCCTGCATCTCTTTGTGACGCTGCACGGCGCGACGGATCTGGGCGGCCTGCTTGTGACGGCTGGTTTTGCCATCCTGCTGCAGATCGACCTTGGATTCGGTCTCCGGCGGCAGGTTGACCAGACCGCGCAGGTAGTTCACTTCCGGCAATTTCAGCTCTTGCCAGCCACCGCGCGGAATGCCGCGGTCCAGCTTGACGTCGCCGTAGCGGATACGCATCAGGCGGCTCACCTGCACTTCCTGGGATTCCCACAGGCGACGCACTTCACGGTTGCGACCTTCGGTCAGGGTGACGTTGAACCACTGGTTCAGACCCTCACCGCCAGCCGGTTTGATCTTGTTGAACTTGGCGGTGCCATCTTCCAGCTGCACGCCCTTGCGCAGACGCTGCAGCATGGCTTCGGTGATCTCGCCAAAGACACGTACCGCGTATTCCCGCTCCACTTCGTGGCTCGGGTGCATCAGGCGGTTGGCCAGCTCACCATCGGTGGTGAACAGCAGCAGACCTGAGGTGTTGACGTCGAGGCGGCCGACCGCGATCCAGCGGGCACCTTCCATCTTCGGCAGACGATCAAACACGGTGGGACGACCTTCCGGATCGTGACGGGTACACATCTCCCCTTCCGGCTTGTGGTAAGCCAGTACGCGGCAGATCACTTCCTCTGCGGCACGGGTCTTGACCTGGTGACCATCCACCCGGATCACGGCGTTCACTTCGACGCGATCCCCCAGTGTGGCGACCTTGCCATCCACACTGACCCGACCTGCGGTGATCAGGGCCTCCATCTCACGACGGGAGCCGTGACCCGCGCGGGCCAACACTTTTTGCAGTTTTTCACTCATCGGGGTTACCTGATTGTTGATCGCTGCCCACTGGTAAAAGGGGCAACGGGGTTAACTGTAACAAACGCCGGTTGGAGCACTCGCCACAGTTGAAAAATGTATATCTCGGTGACATTGGCACGCTTGGGCGCCATTCACCGGGCATCGCTCTCCCCGTCCACCGCAGAGGGCAACAGGGGTTGCAGCTCAGGATCCAGCTCGGGGAGCTGCTCCAGACTCTGCAAATTAAAGTAATCCAGAAACTCTCTGGTGGTGGCGAGCAGCTCGGGGCGACCTGCCACCTCTTTGTGGCCGATGCTGCGCACCCAGCCACGCTCTTTCAGGGTATTCACTATCTGGCTCGACACCGCCACCCCGCGGATCGCTTCGATCTCGGCCCGGGTGATGGGTTGGCGATAGGCGATCAGGGTCAGCGTCTCCATCACGGCGCGCGAATAACGCGGCGCCCGCTCGCTCCAGAGCCTTGATAGCTCCTCGGCATACTCCTGACGCGCCTGAAAGCGCCAGCCGGAGGCGACCTCTTTGAGCTCGACGCCCCGTTCGCTGTAATCTTGCCTGATCTCGGCCAACAGCAGCTGAACATAGCGACTGGTCACCGGATAATCGGCCAGCACGCTGCTTTTCAGTTCGCTGACATTGAGCGGGCGACCGGCCACAAACAGCGCCGCTTCGATCAGGGTCTTGAGTCGTTCAGTGGGCAGCGCCACGGTTGCCCTCCTCGCTCTGCTCGGCCAATGCAAAATGGATTGGTCCGAGTGGTTCTGCCTGCAGGATCCAGATCAGTTGCTCCTTACACAGCTCCAGCAGGGCCAGAAACGTCACCAGAACCCCCATGCGCCCCTCTTCGGCGCGCAGCACCTGCTCAAGGCGCAGGATCTGCCCCAGAGTCAGCATGGCGAGGATCTCCGCCATGCGTACCCGGGTCGGGATCTGTTCGCGGCGGATCTGGTGATGTTCGAAATGAGTCGCGCGTTTTACCACACTTTGCATGTAAAGGGCGAGCTCAACCAGCGAAACATCGGGCGCCAGTGGCTTGAGGGCGCCAAAATCGGGGGGCAAGGCGGTGGCGATATAAATCTCCCGCTCCACCCGAGGCAGCTCATTGACCCTCTCTGCACCTACCTTGTAGCGCTCGTACTCCTGCAGGCGGCGAATAAGGGTCACCCGCGGGTCTTCCCCCTCCTCTTCGTCCTCCAGCTCCGGCGCCTTGGGCAGCAGCAGGCGGGATTTGATCTCCGCCAGCCAGGCTGCCATCAGCAGATATTCGGCCGCCAGCTCAAGGTTGAGCCCCTGCATCAGCTCCACGTACTCCATGTACTGGGCGGTGATCTGCAGGATCGGCAGGTTGAGGATATCGAGCTGCTGACGCCGGATAAGATAAAGCAGCAGATCGAGCGGTCCCTCGAAGGTATCGAGGAACACCTCCAGCGCATCGGGCGGGATGAACAGGTCCTGGGGCAGCTCGTGATAGGGCTGCCCCAGAACTTTCGCGATGGGTAGTGCGGCGCCAGCACCCGTCTCGGCGGAAGGGTCTGTCACCGGTTCAGCGACATCACTCAAACGGGGTCGGGTCTCCGGCACCGCGACGACGCAATACCGGCTCGTCGTCAGAGAAATCGACCACAGTGGTGGGCTGCTCGCCCAGATAACCGCCATTGACCACCAAATCGATCTGCTTGCCCAGCTTGTCGAAGATCTCTTCCGGATCGAACTCGGCCATCTCGGAGTCCGGCAGGATCAATGTGGTGGAGAGCAGCGGCTCGCCGAGTGCTTCCAGGAGCGCCTGAGCAATCTTGTTGTCCGGTACCCGGATGCCGATGCTCTTCTTCTTCTCGTTCATCAGACGGCGCGGCACCTCTTTGGTCGCCTTGAAGATGAAGGTGTAGGCGCCCGGGGTGTTGTTCTTGATCAGGCGAAACGCGCTGTTGTCGACCTTGGCGTAGGTGGAGATCTCGGAGAGATCGCGGCACACCAGGGTGAAGTCGTGGTTAGCGTCGAGACGACGGATGCGGCAGATGCGCTCCAGCGCGCCCTTGTCACCCATCTGGCAACCCAGCGCATAACCTGAGTCGGTCGGATAGACGATGACACCGCCGTTCTGGATGATCTGTACCGCCTGACCGATCAGACGGGCCTGGGGGTTTTCCGGATGTACGTAAAAATGCTGACTCATAGCTTGTTCTCGCAATGGGGGCAGCAATACCTGCCCGCTCGTATGGTCACGGGCCAAAGACCCATGACACTACCTTAACCTGTTTGTGGCCGCTTCGCTGGCGCCGTTAGCGACTCGCCAGCAGCTCGGCATGTTGCTCGGTGGTGAGCCCAAAGTGACCAGGATAGGCCAACCAGACAGGCATGCCTTCCTTTGGTAACCAGAGGTGGCGGCCCAGCTCGGTCCAGTTGGAGGGGAAGTGAAAATCCGATCCCACCGAGATATAGAGGTCGTGATCCTTGGCCCACTGGCCCAGATTGGCCCGCTCCTGCGGGCTCTGCTGGGGCAATGACACCTCCATGGCATCGCCACCGGCCGCCTTGAAGGCCACCAGCAGCCGCTTGATCCACTTGGCGGTGAGATCGTAACGGCTGGGGTGGGCCAGCACCACCAGCCCACCGGCGGCGTGAATGGCAGCGATGGCTTCGCTCATCTCGGGCCACTCGGCCGGGGCATACCCTTTATTGCCACGGCTCAGGTACTTTTTGAATACCTTCTGCATGTTGTCGGCTACCCCGCGCGCCACCAGCACCCGGGCAAAGTGGGCGCGGGTCACGGCAGCATCACCGGCGAGCGCCTTGGCCTCTTCATAGGTGCCGGGGATGAGGCACTTCTCCAGACGACGCCCGATTTCCAGTGCACGCGCCTCGCGACGGGCCAGCTGACCGGCCAGAAAATCCAACAGCTGCGGATTTTTTTCATCCACCCCCAGTGCCACGATATGAATTTCGTGATGCTCCCAGCCGGTGGAGATCTCGACCCCGCTCACCAGTCGCAGCGGCAGTTGCTCGGCGTCGATGGTGCGGCGTACCTCATCAAGCCCAGCAAGGGTGTCGTGGTCAGTAACTGCTAACACCTCGACCTGTTTTTCGGCGGCGCGGCGCACCAGTTCGGCTGGGCTCAGCACCCCGTCGGAGGCAGTGGTATGGCAGTGAAGATCGAATCTCATCAGGTTATTCCGCTCTCGTGGTCAGGTCACCATTCATGGCAAATCGGTGAAAGAAGGCTAAAAAGCGACTTGACTTGGCCGCGGCTTTATCGTTTTCTGTAGGCACTTCATTGCAAACATCTTTTTACAGGACTTTATCATGCAAACGACTTCCATCCTGACCATCTGGTGGTGGCACACTCCCTGACATGCGGGCGTGTGGTCGTTGCTGTACCTGTAATCTGACAGCAAATTAAGAACCCAAAGAAAAAGCCCGCTGACCCCAGCGGGCTTTTTTATTATCCGGCAAATGGACCTGTGATGAAACCGAGAATTCAGACAAGCAAGCTGACCTGGCGATGGCGCCCCTGAACCAGCCACCCCGGACCAATTAAATTTTCAAGGAATTCAACGTCATGAACATCGGTAACACGCATCACACGCAAGGGAACGCACTATGACAGCCACACATCGCCTTCCTCTGGGTGAATTCGATACCCTCAAACTCAACGCCCCCTATGTGGCCGATCCGCTGGCGCTCTATACCCGCCTCTGTCAGGGCCGCCCCAACAACCTGCTGCTGGAATCGGTGGAGATCGACTCCAAGGCAGGTAAACAGAGCCTGCTGCTGGTGGATGCCTGCCTGCGCATCGAGTGCCGTGGTCGCACCGTGCGGGTTCGCAGCCTGAACGACAACGGCGCCCAGTTGCAAAGCGTGCTGGCCGAGCGGCTGCCTGCGGTGGTTGCCCGCTCGCTGGTAGAGGGCGAATTGCAGCTCGATTTCCCGGCCTCCGATCGGGAGCTGGACGAAGACTCCCGCCTCAAGGGGAGCAGCGTGCTGGACGTGCTGCGCACCCTGCAGCGGGAGCTCGATTGCCAGCTCGGCAAAGAGGCACTGTTTATGGCGGGCAGCTTTGCCTACGACCTCATCGCCTCTTTTGAAGATCTGCCTGAAGTGCCAGAGGGGAGCAACGACTGCCCCGACTACTGCTTCTATGTGGCCGAAACCCTGATCACCATCGACCATATCGAACGCACCACTCAACTGCTGGCCTGCATCTTTGGCGGCGACAGCGACGAGAGCCAGGTGGAGGACAGATACACCCGCCTGACCGAACGGCTCACCGACTTCAAACAGATTTGCCAGCAACCCCTCTGCGCCGAGCTGATCACCCAGCCCCTGACCGGCGGCATGAGCGTGGACAAGAGCGACAAGCAGTTCTGCGCCGAGGTGGAGAAGCTCAAGGGCTTTATCCGCCGTGGCGACATCTTCCAGGTGGTGCCGTCCCGCTGCTTCTCCCTGCCCTGCCCGAGCCCCCTTGCCGCCTATCGCCGCCTCAAACAGACCAACCCAAGCCCCTACATGTTCTACGTGCAGGATGAGGGCTTCACCCTGTTTGGCGCCTCGCCGGAGAGCGCGGTGAAATTCTGCGCCGCCAGCCGCGACGTCGAGATGTACCCCATCGCCGGTACCCGCCGCCGTGGCTTGAACCCGGATGGCAGCATCAACCGGGATCTCGACGGTCGCATCGAGCTGGAATTGCGTCAGGACGAAAAAGAGGTGGCCGAGCACCTGATGCTGGTGGATCTGGGCCGCAACGACATCGCCCGCATCTCGGAGCCCGGCACCCGCTACGTCAAGGAGCTGCTGAAAGTGGATCGCTACAGCCACGTGATGCATCTGGTCTCCAAGGTGGTCGGCACCCTGCGCGCCGACCTGGACGCCCTGCACGCCTATCAGGCCTGCATGAACATGGGCACCCTCACCGGTGCCCCCAAGATCCGCGCCAGCGAGCTTATTCGCATGGTGGAAGGCAAGCGCCGTGGCAGCTACGGCGGTGCGGTCGGCTACATCAACGGCGCTGGCGAGATGGATACCTGCATCGTCATTCGCTCGGCGTTTGTCAAAGAGGGCGTGGCCCACGTGCAAGCCGGTGCCGGGGTGGTCTATGACTCCAAGCCGCAAGCCGAAGCGGACGAAACCCGCGCCAAGGCGGCCGCCGTGCTGGCCGCCATCGCAGCCAGCCATGGCACCTCTCTGCAAGCCCTGAGCGCCCAGCAGGAGCAACATAAGGACGTGAGCCATGACTAACATCTTCCTGCTCGACAACTTCGACTCCTTTACCTACAACCTCGTCGACCAGTTCCGCTCCCTCGGCTATCCGGTGCGGATCTACCGCAACAGCCTGCCGGCCAGCCGCATCATGAGCGAAATCGCCGCCTGCGAAGGGGACGCCGTGCTGGTGCTCTCACCGGGCCCGGGCGCCCCCCACGAGGCGGGTTGCCTCATCGACCTCATCAAGCTGGCCCGTGGTCAGGTGCCCATCCTCGGCATCTGCCTCGGCCATCA
>NZ_JBFODV010000030.1:0-5388 GCF_040908495.1 Aeromonas sp. R1-1
CTTGCGGGCGGAGTGGTTCTGGCACTCCTGCTCGAACCAGGCAAACTTGCCGCTTTCCCGCAGTTTGGCCATCACCTTCTCGTAGAGCGGCATCAGGTAGAAGACATCCGCCGCCGCGTATTCGAGCTGACGCGGTGTAAGCGGGCGGGCCAGCCAGTCGGTGCGCGCCTGATCTTTTTCCAGCTCGACCCCGAGGAATTCATTCACCAGCGCACCAAAACCGACCGAGACGCCGTAACCGAGAAAGGCGGTAGCCAGCTGGGTGTCGTGCATCTGGTTGGGCAGGTGGCCCGCCTGATGCTGGATAAGCTCCAGATCTTCGCCAGAGGCGTGCAGGATGGCGATCTGCCCTTCCCGGCCCAGTCGCTGCCAGAGGGCGGAGAGATCCAGCGTCAGCGGATCCAGCAGCGCCAGATGCTCGCCGTCATAGATCTGGAACAGGCCAAGCTGGGGATAGTAGGTACGGGTGCGAACGAATTCAGTATCGATAGCCAGGGGAACGTCGGCCAGAGAAGCGAGATACTGCTCAAGTTCGTCTTGCTGAGTGATAAGTTGATAGTGCATCTGTGCCTGCGCGGTTGATCAGGGCCAAAAAGAAAAAACCGTGGGATGACCCACGGTTTTGCATAACGACGGTGCTGGTTTGCAGAAAATTCTGCAGTTGCAGTCCGGTTATTGCTTGGCAATCTCCTCGTCGCGCAGTACGCGGCGCAGGATCTTGCCCACATTGGTCTTGGGAAGTTCGTCACGAAATTCTACCAGTTTCGGCACCTTATAGGCAGTCAGATGTTTGCGGCAGTGGGCAATAATCTCGTCCTCCTGCAATTTTGCATCTTTCTTGACCACAAAGATCTTCACCAGCTCGCCGGAGACCTTGTGCGGCACGCCGACGGCAGCCACTTCCAGCACTTTCGGGTGCAGGGCAACGACATCTTCGATCTCGTTCGGATAGACGTTGAAACCGGAGACCAGGATCATGTCCTTCTTGCGGTCAACGATCTTGAAGAAGCCCTGCTCGTCGCAGACGGCGATATCACCGGTACAGAGCCAGCCATCCTGCATCACTTCGGCGGTCGCCTCGGGACGCTGCCAGTAGCCCACCATCACCTGCGGGCCGCGCACCTGCATTTCGCCCGGGGTGCCGAGGGCGTGGATCACCTGACCGTTGTCATCCACCAGACGGATCTCGGTAGAGCAGACCGGCAGACCGATGGAACCGTTGTAATCAGTCAGATCGTAGGGGCAGACGCTCACCAGTGGCGAACACTCGGTCAGGCCATAGCCTTCCAGCAGCGGGGTGTCGGTCAGTGTCTTCCACTTCTCCGCAACCGCGCGCTGCACTGCCATGCCGCCGCCGATGGTGAGCTTGAGCTTGTCAAAGGCGATCCCCTGAAACTCTTCGTTGTTGACCAGCGCATTGAACAGGGTGTTGACCCCGGTAATGCAGGTGAATGGATACTTCTTGATCTCTTTGACAAAACCCGGGATGTCGCGCGGGTTGCTGATCAGCAGGTTGTAACCGCCGATACGCATAAAGAGCAGGCAGTTCACGGTCAGGGCAAAGACGTGGTAGAGCGGCAGCGCGGTGACCACGAACTCCTTGCCACGCTCCAGCATGGGGCCATAGACGCCGAGGCATTGCTCGACGTTGGCAATCATGTTGCGATGAGTCAGCATGGCCCCTTTGGAGAGGCCGGTGGTGCCACCGGTGTACTGCAGGAAGGCGAGATCGTCGTTGGTGATCTCCGGCTTGATGTACTGCAGGAAACGCCCCTTGGAGAGGGCCTGACGCATGGTGGTGGCGTGGGGCAGATTGTATTTCGGCACAAGCTTCTTGACGTACTTGACCACGAAGTTGACCAGGGTGCCCTTGGCCAGCCCCAGGTTATCCCCCATCCGGGTCAGGATAACGTGCTTGATCGGGGTGTCATAGACCACTTTTTCCAGGGTATGGGCGAAGTTGGAGACGATGACGATGGCTTTGGCACCGGAGTCCTTGAGCTGATGCTCCAGCTCGCGCGGGGTATAGAGCGGGTTGACGTTGACCACGATCATGCCGGCGCGCAGGATGCCGAACACGGCGATGGGGTATTGCAGCAGGTTAGGCATCATCACCGCAACCCGATCCCCTTTCTCCAGCTTCAGCTCGTTTTGCAGGTAGGCAGCAAAGGCGCGGGACTGCTCTTCCAGCCGGCGGTAGGTGATGGTTTGGCCCATGTTGACGAAGGCGGGCTGATCGGCAAACTGGGTCACCGAGGATTCGAACATCTCGACCAGGGAGCTGTATTGGTCTGGATTGATCTCGGCGGGGACCCCTTCCGGATAACGTTTCAGCCAGACTTTTTCCACAAACTTCTCCTGCATAACTAGCACCTGTGCGCTCACTGTGTTGCCTCCGTCCCGGTTCACATCCATTTTAATCGGTTGTTTTAAGCTGATGCTCTAATGCCGCTCATATTTACACAGCGCAACATCAATTAACAGCAAATTAACAACAGAAAAATGTGAGGGAGAAAACAAACCTGGAATTATTGAAAGCTGGCGATTCTACCGAACTTGACAAAACTTTACGATACAAACGACCGTATCAACCGAATTTTCCATATGAAAATGGTGGTTTCCACCCAATATGACCCGCTCGATCTGCTGGAAGGCATTCTGACGGGCCTGCCATTGGGCTTCCAGCGCAGCAAAGCCCTGCTCCCCCTGAATCAACAGCACAGGACAACGGATAGCCGCCATCAGCGCCCGAGCCTGCCCTTCGCTCATTCTCAGGGGTGAAAGATCCCGCAAACGGGGGTCGCTGCGCCAGTACCAGCGCCCTGCCCGCTCTTCAAGCTGCCGCTCACAGATAAGACGCGCCGCCTGCAGCGTGATATCCGCCACTTTGCAACGGGCGGCGACAGCCTCATCGATGGAGGCAAAGCCGTTGGCACTGCGCTCCCGGGTGCGACTACGGTTTAAAATCGCACGTCGCAGCTGGGCAGGTACCTCCTCATCGGGCTGGCTCAGCGGCCCCAGCCCCTCCAGCATGATCAACCGCTCCACCTGTTCGGGGAACACCCCGGCATAGGCGGAGGCGATCAGCGCCCCGAGGGAGTGACCGAGCAGAGTGAAACGCGACCAGCCCGCCGCCTGCACGATCTGGTAGAGATCGTCCAGCCAGTCGACAAAGACATAGGGGGTGGCTTTGTGATCGGAGTGACCGTGCCCCGGCAGATCGACACAGATGAGGTGAAAATCCCCCAAATGCGGCGCCAGCGGCAAGAAGCTGGCACTGTTGTCGAGCCAGCCATGCAGGGCGATCAGCAGGGGTTTGCCCTGCTGATCATACTCAGCGGAGTGGTTCTCCAGCAGGGCTACCCGCCGCCCATCTGCCAGGGTCAGCAGACGTTCGTACAGAGTACTCATCATGGGGTTGATCATGGCAAGCCTTAACGACGCAGCGGCCGTCTCGGCCAGAAGGGATCATAGAAGGGGTCATAGAAGTAGGGGTCCATATAGCGCACCTCCACCTCCTTAACTGGCGGCCACAGCTTGCTGCCCGTCACATTGAGCACCGAGAAGCGGTACTTGTGCTCGCCAATCTGGCTATCAACCGGTTTGCCTATGGTGCCAAGCACCGTCAGGCTGCGCCCCTTGGCGTAGAGGGTCGGATCGACAAAACCCTTCATAATGGCCAGAAAACGGCCCGGGCTCTGTTCGGTCTGCTCCGGCACACCGTTGGACTTGAGCGGCAGATAGACCACTTCAATAACGCTCTGATCCGCCTTGTTGTGTACCGCCGTGATAACGCCGCTCCAGCGGGCCGGTTTGCCCTCCATTCCGCCAAGGGCGGGCTGATAGGCCACCAGCTGGTTTTCTGGCTCATAGGCCAGCTCTTTGGGGACCGAGCTGCAGGCCCCGAGCAGTAGAGCCAGCGCCCCGACCACCATAGTGCGTTTCATCATGTCGCTTCTGCTATTACGCATCATGTCACTCTCCTGTTGCCGGCGTGGCCCGTCGGGCCACCCGCTTATATTGCAGCTGATGAGCGGCAAGAGCGACATGACGTCACTGCTCCTGCCCTTATTCGCGACCCGGCAGTTTTTTCCAGGTCACCTTGTCACGCAAATAGACCGGCGTTGCTTGTTCAACCGGTACCGCCTCCCCCGCCAGCCAGGCGGCGCGGGCCAGCGGCAGCATGTCTTCTGCTGCCGGGAAACGCACCTGGCTCACCGCCAGCTCATCGGCCAGACCACTCAGGGTCTCGCCATAGGTTTCAAAACCGGTGCCGACGCAGGTCACAGGGCTCGCCAGCTTGCCACGGACGTCAACCAGTGCCGCGGGCTCGCTCACCACCTCGTCCCCCACCAGTTGCATGCGGCCATCAATGAGCTCATAGCGGCC
Source organism: Aeromonas sp. R1-1 (assembly GCF_040908495.1). Lineage (NCBI taxonomy): Bacteria > Pseudomonadati > Pseudomonadota > Gammaproteobacteria > Aeromonadales > Aeromonadaceae > Aeromonas > Aeromonas sp. R1-1. The sequence goes on from NZ_JBFODV010000030.1 coordinate 4,390, forward strand.
GAAATAGACCTCGTTCATCCGCGCATCAATGGCGGTCAGCACCTGCTCGGCGCCATCCAGTCGATAGGCGCCTTGCGCCATGGCGGCCAGGGTCGAGATGCCAATCAGCGGCACACCCGCACCAAACGCCAGACCTTGCGCCACACTGATGCCGATCCGCACGCCGGTAAAGGAGCCCGGGCCGCGACCAAACGCGATGGCATCAAGGTCACTCAAACTTATCCCGGCATCCTCTAACACAGCCTGAACCATGGGCAGGATTTTTCGGGTGTGATCCCGTGGCGCCTCCTCCCAGCGGGAGAACAGCTTGTCACCCACCAGCAGGGCGGCGGAGCAGGCTTCGGTGGCGGTATCAACAGCCAGGATCTTCAACTCGTTCATGCTTTCCAATCTCTATAAAATCAGTCAATTACATAACCGGCAAGCGACATATGCTTACCCGTTGTTCAAATCTGTTAGCTGGCAGCACACTTGTTCACCGCGTTCAGTGCGCTCGAAAAAGCTCCCCAGCGTTCCCAACTCCCGGGTGCGAGGGATGGCGGGCAGACTCTTGATAAAGGTAGCGCCGTAAGGTTTGTTGACCATTCGGGGATCACATATAACCAGCACACCGTGATCACTGCGATCACGAATAAGCCGTCCCACCCCCTGTTTGAGGGCAATCACCGCCTTGGGCAACTGCAGCTCGGCGAAGGGATCCCCCCCCTTGAGCTTGCAATCATCCACCCGCGCCTTGAGCTGCGGATCGTCGGGGCTGGCAAACGGCAGCTTGTCGATAATAACACACGACAACGCAGCACCCCGCACGTCTATCCCCTCCCAGAAGCTGCTGGTGGCAACCAAGACGGCACGGCCATTCTCGACAAACTCCTTGAGTAGCCGCTGCTTGTTGTCCTCACCCTGTAGCAGCACAGTGCGGCCAATCTCCCGGCGCAGCACCTCGGCCACCTGGCGCATTACCTGATGGCTGGTGCAGAGGAAGAAACAGCCCCCCGGCGT
>NZ_JBFODV010000300.1:0-11826 GCF_040908495.1 Aeromonas sp. R1-1
ATCTGCTGAGCGCCACTGCCGCCGAGTGGCAGCGACTCGGTCTTGGCTCCGACGCCGAACGTCAGCGCTGGCTCGGCCAGCTCGCTGCACTCTGGCCCGATGTGCAGGCAGGCGACAAGCTCACCTTCTATGTCGACAAGGGGGGGGCAGGCCACTTCTGGTGGCAGGAAAAACCCCTCGGCACCCTGGCCGATCCGCAATTCTCGGCCGCTTTTCTCGCCATCTGGCTGGCTGACAACAGCCGCGATCCCGCCCTTACCCGCCGCCTGCGTGGCCAACCCTGAACATGGAGTCTCTGATGTCCTTCTATCGTGCATACCGCTGGTTGCTGCTGCTCCCTTTTTTGCTGCTGAGCGGCTGTGGTGCCAGTCTCGATGACTATCGGGGGCAGGGGCCAAACTGGGATCTCGCCCGTTTCTTCAATGGCAAACTGGTGGCTCACGGCCTGGTGACCGACCGCAGCGGCGAAGTGACCAGTCGCTTTCGGGTCGAGATGGTGGGTCGTTGGAAGGATGGCAAGGGAGAGTTGTTCGAGCAGTTCTACTTTGATGATGGCCGCCAACAGACCCGTACCTGGTATCTGAGCAAGGGGGTTGACGGTCACTGGCGAGGTACAGCTTCCGATGTGGTGGGGGAGGCGGTGGGTAAAGCCCAAGGGTTCGCCCTCAACTGGCGTTATCAGCTCGATCTGGCGCTGCCGGATGGCGAGGTGGTGCGGGTGAGCTTCGATGACTGGATGTACCTGCTGGACGAAGATCGTCTGATCAATCGTGCCGAGATCAGCAAGTTCGGTATCCATCTTGGCGAGGTGATCCTCTATATCGAACGTCAGCCCTGACCGTTAACGCAAGATAACGGCCAGTAAAAAGCGCGCCGATGGCGCGCTTTTGTTTACCGAAAAACCAGAGTCATCAGATGATGCGGTTCTCTTCCAGCATCTTGCGACGGGCCTCTTCCTTGGCCATCTTCTTCTTGCGGTTGTCGCAGGGTTCCGGGCAATCGCACTCTTTCTCGATGCCGACGCTACCCAGACCGCCACAGGAGCCGGAGATGGTCTTCTTCTGGAAGATATAACCGATAGCCATGGCGGCTATCACCAGCATGAATACCCCGAAGGTGATCAGAAAAATCTGCATCTCTACCTCTTACTTCTTGACCAGATAGGGCTTGAAGGCATCGGAGTAAGCCTCTTCAAAGCCGTTGTCCGTCTTGGTGATCACGAAGATCGCCAGGCCGCGCTCGTTGGCATAGGCCAGGCTCTTCTCGGTCCCCATCACCATAAACACGGTGGCCAACCCGTCTGCGGTCATGCAGGAGGGGTGGATCACGGTGACCGACACCAAACGGTGCTGGATCGGCTTGCCGCTGCGCGGATCTATGGTGTGGGAGAAGCGCTGACCATCCAGTTCATAGTAGTTGCGGTAATCGCCGGAGGTAGCCACCCCGTTGTCACCGGGCACGATCACCTCTTGCACCGTGCCGGTGCCTGCGGTGGGCTTCTCGATGGCCACGCGCCAGGGGTGACCCTTGCCGTTGACGCCATTGATCCGCAGCTCGCCGCCAATCTCCACCAGATAGTTGCGCGCCCCCAGTGACTCCAGATACTCGGCTACCTTGTCCACACCAAAGCCCTTGGCGATAGCGGAGAGATCGACGTAAAGATCCGGAATGTCTTTTTGCAGGGTATCGGCATCCACCGAGGTGATGACGTGCAGGTTGCCCAGACCGGTCTTCTGGCGAGTCTGGGTGATCAGCTCATCGGAGGGGACCTTGGTCGGTTTCTTGTCCGGGCCAAAGCCCCACAGATTGACCAAGGGGCCAACGGTGACGTCCAGCGCCCCCTGGCTCTCACGGCCAATGTGAATGGCCTCTGTGACGACCCGTGCGGTATCGCGGGAGACCACAACCGGTTTGTTGTCACGGCTCTGGTTGAAGCGCGACAGTTCGGAATCGGGGCGATAGGTCGACATCTGATCGTTGACCCGCTCCAGCAAGACATCGACCTCAGCTTGAAGCTTGGCCGGATCGGTGATGACGCTGTCCGCCACCTTGATGGAGTAGTAAGTGCCCATGGTGCTGCCGGTGATGTGGATCTCCGGTTTGGATTGGACCGTCTCCTGACCGCACCCAGTCAAGAAAAAGGCTAGCCCGAAGGCTAGCCAGGTCTTTACAACACTGTGCATGGATTAACCACCAAAGTCATCCAACAGGATGTTTTCGTCTTCAACGCCCAAGTCTTTGAGCATGTTGATGACGGCAGCGTTCATTACCGGAGGTCCACACATGTAGAACTCGCAATCTTCCGGTGCTTCGTGGTTCTTGAGATAGTTCTCGTAGAGCACGTTGTGGATGAAGCCGGTGTAGCCGTCCCAGTTGTCTTCCGGTTGCGGATCAGACAGCGCGACGTTCCAGGTGAAGTTCTCGTTCTCGGCGGCGAGCATGTCAAAGTCTTCGACATAGAACATTTCGCGCTTGGAACGGGCACCGTACCAGAAGCTCATCTTGCGCTTGGACTTCAGGCGACGCAGCTGGTCGAAGATATGGGAACGCATCGGCGCCATACCTGCACCACCACCGATGAATACCATTTCGGCATCGGTGTCCTTGGCGAAGAACTCACCGAACGGACCGGAGATAGTCACCTTGTCGCCAGCCTTCAGGCTGAAGATGTAGGAGGACATCTGTCCCGGAGGGGCAGTCCAGTTGCTGGGCGGCGGGGTCGCGATACGCACGTTCAGCATGATTATGCCGAACTCTTCCGGATAGTTGGCCATGGAGTAGGCACGGATGATCGGCTCATCGACCTTGGACTCCAGCTCAAAAATCTTGAAGCGATCCCAGTCCCCGCGATACTCCTCGGGAATATCGAAGTTCTTGTAGTGCACGTGGTGAGCCGGGGCTTCAATCTGGATATAACCACCGGCGCGGAACGGCACGCTCTCGCCATCGGGGATCTGCAGCTTGAGCTCCTTGATGAAGGTGGCTTTGTTATCGTTGGAGATAACAGTACATTCCCACTTCTTCACCCCGAAGATCTCTTCCGGCAGTTCAATATCCATGTCGGAGCGAACGGTAACCTGACAGGCCAGACGCTCGCCATGACGGGCTTCGCCCTTGCTGATGTGATCCAGTTCGGTCGGCAGAATGTCGCCACCACCGGATTTCACCCGTACCTTGCACTGGCCGCAGGAGCCACCGCCGCCACAGGCGGAGGAGACGAAGATACCGCTGCCAGCCAGCACGCCGAGCAGCTTGCCACCGGCCGGGCTGGTCACAGCCTTGGCCGGGTCACCATTGATGCTGATTGTCACGTCGCCCGCGGTCACCAGCTTGGACTTGGCGAACAGAATGACTGCCACCAGTGCCAGCAGGATCACGGTAAACATGACCACACCCAAAATAATTTCCATCTATCGTTCCTTTCTGATTGCAGGAAAGCCGATTACAGGGAGATACCAGAGAAGGACATGAAGCCCAGCGCCATCAGACCGGCGGTGATGAAGGTGATGCCCAGACCGCGCAGGCCTTCCGGAACATCGGAATACTTCATCTTCTCGCGGATACCTGCCAGCGCAACGATTGCCAGCATCCAGCCTGCCCCTGAACCCACACCGTAGACCACAGACTCCATGAAGTTGTAGTCACGCTGCACCATGAAGGAGACGCCACCGAAGATGGCGCAGTTCACGGTGATGAGCGGCAGGAAGATACCCAGCGCGTTGTAGAGTGCCGGGAAGTACTTGTCCAGCGCCATCTCCAGGATCTGTACCAGTGCTGCAATCACACCGATGAAGGTGATGAAGCTCAAGAAGCTCAGATCCAGACCGGATACCAGAGCGCCATCTTTAAGCACGTAGTTGTAGATCAGGTTGTTGGCAGGAACCGCGATGGTCTGCACCACAATAACGGCAATACCCAGACCCATGGAGGTCTTTACCTTCTTGGACACCGCCAGGAAGGTACACATCCCCAGGAAGAAGGAGAGTGCCAGGTTTTCGATGAAGATCGATTTAATCAACAGACTCAGATAGTGTTCCATACCTTAATCCTTCGCCTCCACCTGCTTGGGATCCTTGGTGCGCACGCCCCAAATGATCAGACCAATGATGAAGAATGCACTCGGCGGCAGCAGCAGCAGGCCGTTGGGCACATACCAGCCACCGTTGTTCACCAGCGGCAGCAGCTCGATGCCGAACCAGGTGCCGGAGCCCAGCAGTTCACGCACGGTCGCGACGCTCAGCAGAATGGCGCCATAGCCCAGACCGTTGCCGATACCATCCAGGAAGGAGGGCAGCGGGGCACTCTTCATGGCGTACGCTTCAGCGCGGCCCATTACGATACAGTTGGTGATGATCAGACCCACGAAGACCGACAGTTGCTTGGAGATGTCATAGGCATACGCCTTGAGCACCTGGTCAACCACGATAACCAGTGAGGCGATGATCGCCATCTGCACGATGATCCGGACGCTGTTCGGGATCTGGTTGCGGATCAGGGAGATGAACAGGTTTGAGAAGGCGGTGACCGCCATGACCGCGAGGGTCATTACAAACGCAGTTTTCATCTGGCTGGTAACCGCCAGTGCAGAACAGACACCCAGCACCTGCAAGGCGATGGGGTTGTTGCCCAGCACAGGCGTCAACAGCAACTTCTTCATTTCGCTCTTGTCAGCCATTGTTGATTTCTCCTGCACGAACCTTGGCCAGGAAAGGACCGAAGCCCTTGGGACCCATCCAGAAGTCGAAGGTATGCTGTACGCCGTTACCGGTCAGAGTGGCACCGGAGAGACCATCGATCTCGTGCTCGGAGCCCGCCGGAGCATGGCCCTTGATGACGCGCAGCGCCGGCATGCCATTCTGGTCGAACAGTTTCTTGTCCTTGAACAGCGCCTGCCAGGCCGGGTTTTCGATCTCGCCACCCAGACCCGGGGTTTCACCGTGGTCATAGTAGGTGATGCCCTTGATGGTCTGGCCATCAGCGGCAATGGCGACGAAGGCATACATGGTCGACCACAGACCCTGACCGTAGATGGGCAGGATGATGCTGTCGATCTTGCCTTCGGCATCCTTGGCGAAGAATACCGGGATCTGCTTGGAGATCTGACGCAGGCTGGCCTTGTCGTCAGCGGCGGCAAGACGGATGCTGCGGGCCGGATCTTTGGCTGCCTGCTTGGTGTCGAAGTTGTCGGCATCTCCGTCAACAAAGTCACCGGTCGCCAGATCCACCAGACGCGCTTCGATCTTCTCGCCGTACAGTTTGGCCAGGTCACGCTTGGCCACTTCGCTTACATCCACACCGGCTACGGCGAGAATGTTGCTCTGCTTGTCCAGCGCCTTGTTTTCCTGCTGGGTAGAACGCAGGCCCACAGCGGCAACGGATACCACGATGGAACAGGCCAGACACAGGCCGGTGACCACGCTGACGGTGCCGAGGGTTGAATCTTTATTAAACGCCACGAGCAATCCTCCGCTTGATGTTTGCCTGAGCGACGAAGTGGTCAAACAGGGGAGCAAACAGGTTCGCAAACAGAATGGCCAGCATCATGCCTTCCGGGAACGCAGGGTTGACCACGCGAACCAGCACGACCATTACGCCGATCAGGGCGCCATACCACCACTTGCCTTTGTTGGTAAAGGCGGCGGAGACAGGGTCGGTCGCCATGAAGGCCATACCGAAGGCGAAGCCACCCAGTACCAGATGCCAGTGCCACGGCATGTTGAACATGGGGTTGGTATCGGAACCGATGACGTTGAACAGCAGGGAGGTGGCGATCATACCGATCATCACGCCGGCGATGATGCGCCAGGAGGCGATGCGCATGTAGACGATCATGGCGGCACCCAGCAGGATCATCAGGGTAGAGACTTCACCGATGGAACCCGGCAGGTTACCCAGGAAAGCGTCCATCCAGCTGATAGCCTGGCCAGTTGCACCGTTGATCAGCGCCATCTGGCCGCCTTGGGCCCACTGGCTCAGGGCAGTCGCGCCGGAGAAGCCGTCAACGGCAACCCACACGGCGTCACCGGAGATCTGGCCCGGGTAGGCGAAGAACAGGAACGCACGACCAGCCAGCGCCGGGTTCAGGAAGTTCTTGCCGGTACCACCGAACACCTCTTTGGCCATCACCACACCGAAGGTGATACCCAGCGCAGCTTGCCACAGGGGCAGCTCGGGCGGCACGATCAGGGCAAACAGGATTGAGGTAACGAAGAAGCCTTCGTTGATCTCGTGTTTGCGCACCATGGCGAACAGCACTTCCCAGAAACCACCGACAAAGAAGACGGTGATGTAGATCGGGAAGAAGTGGGTGGCGCCAATCAGCATCTTGCTGCCGATACCGGCTACAGCCGGATCGAGGGAGGCGCCCAGCATGGTAGCCAGGGCATATTGCCAGCTGCTGGCTCCAGCAGCCGAGCCCATGTGGGCAATGGCGGCAATCGCCTGGTTACCAACGTTGTACATGCCCCAGAACATGGCCGGGAACACGGCCAGCCACACCATGATCATCATGCGCTTCAGATCGAGCGCATCACGAACGTGGGAGGCGTTGCGGGTAACGCTACCCGGGGTGTAGAACAGGGTGTACGCCGCTTCGAACAGGGCATAGTACTTGGCGTACTTTCCACCCGGTTCGAAGTGGTGTTCCATATTTTCAAGAAGTTGCTTGAAACTCATCGCTTAACCTTCCAGTTCAATCTTGGTCAGGCACTCACGCAAGATCGGGCCGTACTCTGTCTTGCCGGGGCAGACAAAGGTACAGAGCGCCAAATCTTCCTCATCCAGCTCCAGGCAGCCCAGTGCTTGCGCACCGTCGGTATCGCCGGAGACCATGTCCCGCAGCAGCAGGGTCGGCAGGATGTCGAGTGGCATCACCCGCTCATAGTTGCCGATAGGCACCATGGAACGGTCACTACCGTTGGTAGTGGTGGTGAAGTTGATCAGCTTGCCCTTCATCAGATGAGAGAGGGTGGTACGGGTGATAGAGAACTTGTTGGCGCTGGGGTTGATCCAGCCCAGGAACTCTTTCTCGCGACCTTCACCCAGCACGCAAACCTGATTGTGGTAGCGCCCCAGGTAGTCGTGAACACCTTCGGCTTTGGCACCACTCAGGATAGAACCGGAGATGATACGGTTTTCGTCGGCACGCAGCTCATTATTGGTGAGCTGACTGATGCAGGCGCCCAGACGGGTACGCAGCAGACGCGGCTTGAGCACGTTCGGGCCAGCCAGCGCGATCACCTTGTCAGTGAAGATCTGACCGGTGGTGAACAGCTTGCCGAATGCAATCACATCCTGATAGTTGATGTGCCACTGCACCTTGGTGCTGCTGACCGGATCCAGGAAGTGGATATGGGTACCCGGCAGACCGGCAGGGTGCGGACCAACGAAGATCTCTTCCTTGACCTGAGCCAGCGGAGAGTGGGGCAGACTGCCTTCGCCTTTACAGACGTAGACGGCGCCGTCGGTCAGGCGGGTCAATACGGCCAGACCATCGAGGAAGGCCTGCGGCTGTTCCTTGATAATCAGCTCGGCATCGGCTGCCAGCGGGTTGGTGTCCATTGCAGTCACAAAGATGGCGCGCGGGGCAGACGCTACCGCGGGGACTTTGCTGAACGGACGGGTACGCAACGCAGTCCACTGACCTGATGCGACCAGGATCTCTTGCACCTTGCTGCGCTCGAGCTTGGCCAGCTCGGCAGAGGCAAAATGCTCAAACGTCACCTGTTCATCGGAACCGTCGAGGTCGATGACCACAGACTGGAGAACACGTTTGGCACCACGGTTGATCTCTGAAACCACACCGGTGGCAGGAGCTGTGAATTTAACGCCCGGATTCTTCTTGTCTTCAAAAAGATCCTGACCTTTGATGACGCGATCACCTACTTTGACGAACATAGTAGGTCGCATCCCCACAAACTCCTCGCCCAGTGTCGCAACACGGGTGATGGCGGGGCCATCGTAGATTACTTGCTCTGGCGCACCCAGCACGGGGATGTCCAGTCCTCTTTTGATTGTAATCATACTTACTTGCACTACCGTTACGGGAGAGGTTGGTTAGCGCCGAGAAATACATCACGACGGGTGGTTGAATGAGTCGGTGTTGTGGTTGCGCCAAGTGGGCAGGCTCAACAATTATTCAACATGCAGGCTCACTCAAAAGCGCTTGAGTTTACCACTTAAGGTGCATTTTCTGCCATGCCAAATGGGCAAAATCCCCGTGCCATCACAAAATTAACCTGCAATGAATAAGCCCCCGACACCTTGTAAGTAGTGGTTTTAAAGGTTTTTTTATTTCGATACCTCGATGGGGGTATTTGCCGTTGCCTCCACTATGAGCAAAAAAGCCTTGATGCCGAAATATACCCCCTTGGATGTAGCCTTTTCGGGGCCAATGGGGGAAATTTGTTTAATTTTTGTTGGCAGGTTCTCGAGGGAAATCCTGTGGTACAACCGGTTTCAGGAGAGTGACGGTTTGCCAACGCAGCTCGGAGTGCGTGGGGCATGGCCTTTTTCCTGCCACTCGGTCTCTGTGTAGGTATGCAGTGCCAGTGCATGAACGGCACCGGCCAGCTCATCGGCCAGTACCGCATTGACCTGACGATGACGGGCCAGCAGCCGCTGCCCTGCAAATTGCTCGCTGACGATCACCACCTTGAAGTGGCTCTCAGATCCCGGTTCCACACGGTGCATATGGCTCTCGTTGATCACCTCCAGCACGGTGGGGGAGAGGGCGGCGGTCAGCTTGGCTTCAATCAGTTGTTGGATGGTCATCGGATCGGCTTCCAGAGTGAATGTCGGGCCATTCTATCGGCAGTCGCGGGATGGAATAAGCCCCCGGAAGAGGGAAATCACCCGTCAGTTGCCCCCTTGATGCGCATCGAACTGGTGAAATTCCTGCTCCTCGCTAGAATAGCGCCACTTTGCGTCGCCCCTGGCGCCTGTATACACGAATCAAGCCGAGGTTGGACTCTTCCTATGCAAACCCTTCTCGACACTCCCCATTGCCAGCTCACGCTCTACCGCTATCCGCGCCAGAGTCAGGAGACCCTGCAAGCCTGGGATGCGGCTGACGAATACCTGATCAACACCCTGGCGGAGTCTCCCCTCGAGCAGGCGGGCCCCGTCATCATCATGAATGACGGTTTTGGCGCGCTGGCGGCCTATCTGCATCCGCACTCCCCCTACTGCGTCACCGACTCTTACATCAGTGAGCGGGCGACCCTGGCCAATCTGGCCGAAAACGGACTGGATGCAGGCGGGATCCGCTTGCAGGATGCGCTGGCGCCGCTGCCCGATGCCCCTGCTCTGGTGGTGATCAAGGTCTCCAAATATCAGGCACTGCTGGAGCAGCAACTGCTGGCGCTGCGGGAGGTGGTGACACCGGCAACCCGCGTTATCGCTGCCGGCAAGGCGAAGGATATTCATACCTCCACGCTCAAGTTGTTTGAGAAGTATCTGGGGCCTACCCGTACCTCGCTGGCCTGGAAGAAGGCGCGCCTCATTCACTGCGAGCCGCAGGCAGAACGTCCCGCGCTGGCCAACCCCTTCCCGACTGTCTGGCCGCTGGAGGGGAGTGGCATGCTCATCCACAACCATGCCAACGTCTTCTCGCGCACCAGTCTCGATATCGGTGCCCGCTTTATGCTGGACAACCTGCCCATCCACAGTGCCCGCAAGGTGATCGATCTGGGCTGTGGCAACGGGGTGCTGGGTCTGTCGCTGCTCGCCAAAGATAGCGAGGTGGAGGTGACCTTTATCGATGAATCCTATATGGCGGTCGCCTCGGCACAGCTCAACGTCGAGCACAATCTGCCCGATGCACTGCCGCGCGCCCACTTTATGGTCAATAACTGTCTCGACGGGGTGGCGGTCGGCTCGGCGGATCGGATCCTCTGCAACCCTCCTTTCCATCAGTTGCAGGCGATCACCGATCATATTGCCTGGCAGATGTTCAGCGATGCGCACCGGGTGTTGCCTCAAGGGGGTGAACTCTGGATAGTAGGCAACCGTCATCTGGACTATCACAACAAACTCAAGCGCTTGTTTGCCAACGCACAAGTCGTTGCGTCGAACAGCAAATTCGTTATTTTGAAAGCCATCAAACGCTAAAGCCAAAGGAAACCATGATGAAAAAGTCACTCTTGCTGCTGGCCGCCCTGATGCTGGGCGGGTGTGCCACTCATTGGCCGGAGACAGCGCTGCTCAATCCGCAGGTGATCCCCGCCAACCAGCAATACTACTCTGGCAATCGCATTACCATGGAAGGGGTAGACAAGCGTGAGGCTGCTTACGTCTTCTCCATTAAACATAAAGAGAAAGCGCCCGTGCTGGTCAACAGCGAGCGTCCGCTCAACCTGCTGATGGCCGAGCGGCTGGCCGAAGGTCTGCGCAGCCAGGGTCTGGAAGTGGGCAACAGTGGCACCACCAACCTGACGCTGGTGATCTCTAACGCCGCAGTCAATGTGGAAGAGAAGACCTTTACCTATGTCACCAAGTCCCGCGTTAGCCTGCAGGTGATCGCCGATTTTCAGGGCAACCGTCTGACCAAGCAGTTCAACATGTCCTCCAGCAAGGAGAGCCCGAGCGAGCCAAGCATGGCCGACCTGGAGTCTACACTGAACCTGCAACTGGGTAGCGTGCTGCAGCAGATCATGGCGGATGACGCGCTGCGCGGTTACCTGAAAGGTCAACCGAACGGTGCAGGGGTCTGATGATGAAAAAACTCTGGTTGCTGGCCATGCTGATCGCCCCGCTGGCTTTCGCAGGCCCGAAAGTCAGAATGGAGACCAACCACGGCAATATCGTGGTGGAGTTGGCGTCCAAGCAGGCGCCCCAGACGGTGAAGAACTTCCTGCGCTACGTGGCTGATGGCAGCTATGACGGCAGTATCTTCCACCGGGTGATCCAGGATTTCGTGGTGCAGGGTGGGGGCTACAACCAGCAGTTCCAGCAACTGCCAACTTATGAGCCTGTGGTCAACGAGTCGCGCGGCGGTCTGGCCAACAAGCGTGGCTCCATCGCCATGGCCCGCACTCAGGCAGTTGACAGCGCTACTCGCCAGTTCTACTTCAATCTGGTCGACAACAATAACCTCAACGCCGGTGGCTCTGCGGGTTATACCGTGTTCGGTCAGGTGGTTCAGGGGATGGCGGTGCTGGACAAGCTGGCTCAGGTACAGACCGGTTACAGCCCCATTCTGCGTGCCAACGATGTGCCGACCAGTCCCATCATTCTGAAGAAGGTGGTCTTGCTGGCAGAAACTCCGGCAGACAAGAAAGTCGACAAGAAAGCGGGCAAGTAACTCTCGCCGGACGCGGTTCGTCACCTCGCCTCGTCAGGTCACGATACAAGGCTCATCCCGTTCGGGATGGGCCTTTTCTCATCCGGTGTCCCGTCCTGAATATGGTTTACACCTTTCCCCCCAATAAATGGAGAACCCGATGGGACAAGGTGTGAAACGGACACAACGCGATTACTCGCTGACTTTTAAACTGGCACTGGTCGAGCAGATTGAAAAAGGCGAGCTCACCTACAAACAGGCTCAGGTGCGTTATGGCATTCAGGGCCGCTCCACTGTTCTGGTATGGTTGCGTAAACATGGTCGGCAAGATTGGAGCCAGGGGCTTCTGTTCGTGCCGGCAGGAGCATCACCATGCCAGACCCCGACAACCAGACGCCCGAGCAGCGCATCAAGGAACTCGAGCAACAGCTGGCGCTGATGAGTCAGAAAGCCCAGTTCTTTGAGGCCGTCGTCGATGTACTGAAGAATGACTACGGCGTCTCCATCGTAAAAAAGCGACCCGGCAAGTCCTCTCGCAGCGGCAA
>NZ_JBFODV010000301.1:0-25000 GCF_040908495.1 Aeromonas sp. R1-1
TGGCGCACCTCGGGGCGATAGCGATCGAAGTGGGATTCGAACTGGGCGATCTGTCCCAGCGTCCTTTCGGCAATCAAACGGCGCACGGTAAGGAAATCCCCGTCCCAACGACGGTTGTGGAAGATACTGAGCAGCCGCTGCTGCTTTTCGGCCAGTTCGACCAGTGCTTTCGCTTCTGCCAGATCCAGAGCAAAGGGCTTATCGATCACCACATGTTTGCCTGCCAGCAGCGCCTGGCGGGCCAGAGGAGCGTGGGTGTCGTTGGGGGTGGCGATCACCACCAGATCGACGGTCTTATCGCTCAGTACCTCCTCCAGTGAACCGACCCGGCAGCCGGGCAGATCGGCCTGCACCTTGGCGGCATCGCGGCTCACTACCCAACTCAGGAACAAGCCCGGCGTGGTGGAGAGGAAGGGGGCGTGGAAGGTTTTGCCTGCAAAGCCATAGCCCACCAGGGCTGCGTTGAGAGTGTGGCTCATCGGGAGTTCTCCGCTGACATCGAGTGAGTGGGGTTGCCATCGCCGGCTCTCTGCCGGATGGCCATATGCTGTAAAGGCGATACAAACGAGAAGGGGGCCGATGGCCCCCTGAGTGTGCCCATCAGAGCACAGGATTTATTGCAAACACAAGCGGCGGCCGCGCCGAGTCATCAGCATCACCAGAGGCGGCAGCAGTAGCCACATATGCAGTGCCAGCTGGCTGAGCGGGTCGTGCATCAGGGCGCCGGTCAGACCAACCAGGGCGCCGGAGCCGCTCATCTGAAACAGGCCGAGCAGGGCCGCTGCGGTACCGGCGCAGTGGCCGAACGGTGCCAGCGCCATCCCGGCGGCAGCGCCCAGAATCATGGCAAAGCCGATGCTGGAGAGGAATACCGGCCCCATCATCGCCAGCGGATGTTCGATGTGCATGGCCAGAGTCAGGGTGATGGCCGAAAGCATCAACACCAGCAGGCCGATGCGCAGGGTGCGTCTTGGACCCACCTTGGCGATAAAGCGCGGCGCCATGAAGCAGGCCAGAATGTTGAGGGCGGCGTTGGCGGTAAACCAGTAGCTAAAGCCGCTCATATCGAGCCCCAGTTTCACCATCAGCTGCACCGGTGCGGCGGTGACATAAGCGAGGATCACCGCCATCGCCAGCATGCACAGCGCCGCGTTGAACAGGAAGCTGGGGGAGCGCAGTACCGGGCTGTAGCGAGACCAGCTGATGAGGGCGCCTTTGCTACGGGTCTCCTCCGGGCGGGTCTCCGGCATCCGCCACATCAGCCAGCTGCCGACGATGAGCGCATAACCGGCCATAAACCAGAAGTTGGCAGACCAGCCCGCCTTGGCGGTGAGCCAGCCACCGAGCAGGGGCGCCAGCGCAGGAATAAAGCAGATGGCGCCATTGAGGTAGGAGATCATCTGACCGCTCTTTTTCGGGCCGTAGCTGTCACGCACCACCGAGAAGGCGGCGACCGAGGTGGCGCAGGCGCCGAAGCCCTGCAGCACTCGCGCCAGCATCAATTCGCCGAGGCTGGCGGCAAAACCGGCCCCCAGCGCGCTCAGGCCATAGAGCAGCACGCCGCCCAGCGCGATGGGCTTGCGACCGTAGCGATCGGCCAGCGGGCCAACAAGCAGTTGCCCCAGTCCCATGCTGAACAGGAACCAGGTGATGGTGCCCTGCATCAGAGTTACTTCGGCGCCCAGTTGCTCGGCCATCTGCGGAATGGCGGGCAGGTAGATGTCGATAGCCAGCGGACTGAACAGCACCAGTAGTACGAGCAAAAGTATCAATGGCATCTGTCACCTCTTTAGTCAGCCAGGTTAATGAATTGGGGCGCGAGTCTACTGACTCACAGTAATGAATAGAAATGGTATTTAATCACTTTGGTTATTCCATTATGGAAACATGTATTAAAAAGCTGGTTATTCGATGGCGGAAAATCCCCCGCAACCCCATCACAGCGGGTGTAATTGACGCTTTTACTAAACGCTTGCGCCGCATAGAATGCGCAGATTATTTTTGCGGAGGTGCTCGATGAACAAGCTTGTCCTGGCAACAGGTAACCAGAAAAAGGTGAAGGAATTGGCCGCCATGCTGGCCGATATGAAGATCCAGGTGATCCCACAGAGCGAGTTTGCGGTCTCCGATGCCGATGAGACCGGCACCACCTTCGTCGAGAATGCCATCATCAAGGCCCGCCACGCCGCCCGCATTACCGGTCTGCCCGCCGTGGCCGATGACTCCGGTCTGGAAGTCGATCTGCTGCAAGGGCGCCCCGGCGTCTACTCCGCCCGTTTTGCCGGTGTGGGTGCTGGCGACAAGGCCAACATCGAGAAGCTGCTCGGTGAGCTGCAAGGTGCCCCCGAGTATCTGAAGAGCGCCCGCTTCTGGTGTGTGCTGGTCTATATGCGCCACGCCGACGATCCCACCCCCATCATCTGTCAGGCGAGCTGGGAAGGGATGATCATCGACGAGCCGCGCGGTCAACATGGCTTTGGCTATGACCCCGTCTTCTTCGTGCCGGATCACGACTGCACCGCCGCCCAGATGCCCGCCGAGCTGAAGAACCAGCTCAGCCATCGCGGTCAGGCGCTGGCCAAGCTCAAAGCGGCGCTGGCTGCGGCGCACTGAGTCACTTCGCCACCTTGTCGGTTACACACGGTCAATCACACATAGTCATCTACAATGGGGGCCTTGAGCCCCCGTTTTATTGGAAGCCCCATGCTGCAACTGCCGCCGCTCTCTCTCTATATTCATGTGCCCTGGTGCGTCCAGAAGTGCCCTTATTGTGACTTCAACTCCCATGCCCAGAAAGGGGAGTTGCCTCACCTCGAATATGTCGCCGCCCTGCTGGAGGATCTGGATCAGGATCTGAAGTGGGCGCAGGGGCGGCCGCTCTCCTCGATCTTTATCGGCGGCGGCACCCCCAGCCTGTTGACGGTGGAGGCGATGCAAACCTTGCTGGACGGGGTGCGGGCCCGCATTCCGCTCATCGCAGATTGCGAGATCACCATGGAGGCCAACCCGGGCACGGTGGAGGCGGATAAGTTCGCCGGTTTCCAACGCGCCGGCATCAACCGCATCTCCATCGGGGTACAGAGCTTCCAGCAGGAGAAGCTGACCCGGCTTGGGCGCATTCACGGCCCGGAAGAGGCGCGCAAGGCCGCTGCACTGGCCCATGCCATCAAGTTGCCTACCTTCAATCTGGATCTGATGCACGGTCTGCCGGATCAGAGTCTGGATGACGCCCTTTACGACCTGCAGCAGGCTATCGACTGCGCCCCGCCGCACCTCTCCTGGTATCAGCTCACCATAGAGCCGAACACGGCGTTTGCCTCCAAACCGCCCAAACTGCCGGAAGATGACACCCTGTGGGACATCTATGAGCAGGGCCACGCCATGCTCACCGCCAGCGGTTATCGCCAGTACGAAATCTCGGCTTATGCCAAAGAGGGCTACCAGTGCCATCACAACCTCAACTACTGGCGTTTCGGCGACTATCTGGGGATTGGCTGTGGCGCCCACGGCAAGGTGACCGATCTCGCGGATCAGCAGATCCTGCGCACTGCCAAGGTGAAGCATCCGAAAGGGTATCTGGACAAGAGTCGTCCCTATCTGGACGAGCAGTGGCAGGTGACGGCAGACGATCTGCCGCTCGAATACTTTATGAACCGCTTCCGCCTGTTTGAACCGGCCCCCAAGGCGGAGTTCGAGGCCTATACCGGCTTGCCGCTGGAAAGGGTAGAGACGGTGCTCGCCATCGCCCAAAGCAAGGAGCTGATCGAGGATTTGGGGGATAGCTGGCAGCTCACTTCTCTCGGCCATCGCTATCTGAACGTATTGCTCGAACTGTTTATGGATGAGTGAGCGGTGGTTGGCGAACCTTCTTTTATTTGAGGCTGATATGTGTCATTACCTTGAGGGCAGTACACCAGTGAGTTACAGCAAAAGAGAGCGGAGATGACAAAGATAAACGGCTTTGGTTGGGCTGTATTGGGGGTGATCGCGCTAGTTGGTAGCGGTGTTGCCTATTTAGCTATGCCGACCAAGCAGCAGGTTAATATCAGCCTGCGTGGCAATAATGACGGAGTCGATCGTACTGATGCAGTTAAGCAGAGGTTTGGCCAACTGGCCCGGCTATGTCCAGCGATAACCAAGGCCAAGTCAGTGACAGTTACCTATGAGCAAGGAGAGTTCCTTCTGTGGCGTAACGAGCAGCTCGGCTGGCAAAGTGACTATTACTTTCAAGCAGTGGACCGTGGTGGCGAAAACCACCATTTCTACCTGCGCGATGATGGTAAGGACGAGCTGATTATCAACGGCAAACAGTCTAGCCTCGATTGGTGTGGCATTCAGCAGAAGATGAATGGTTACTATCTGGCTGCCTTCTAGCCCCAGTATTGTGGGCTATAACCCCAGAGATCCACAAACAATCAGGGCACCTATGGAGCCCTGATTGTTTATGGTCGGAAGGAACCCGCTCAGCAGCAGACGCGGAACATCTGCTGTTGGCCGGGCTCCCACCGCTTGCCGAATTTGGCCTTGCGCTGGTAACTCCCCTTGCCCTTCTTGTTGCGCTCGACCCGGCTGCGAAACAGGGGATCACAGAGCAGGGCATGCAGATGGTTATCCTTTATCTCGCCGCGCTGGTGGGCATAGTTGCCCCCTTGCGCATGCTCCTCACGGGGGAGGGCGGGTTGGTCGACCCGAATCTTGGCCATGATGGCTCCTCTTCTTTTCTCTTGGTGTGTTGACTCTTGTGTCTGTATGGTGGTTTTCGCTGCGGGTGCCTGTGCAGGCTAGCGCCCGGCAACCGGATGCACTTGCACCGGTTAAAAACTCGGCGATTTTGTCACCAAATCGCCGCCGGAGCAATGCGTCGGGCGCGCCGAGTCAGTCACACTGAGCCAGGCACGCTCAGTCAGGCATACCACGTCAGCCGTGAACCGGGTCATGCTGGTCGTGGCTGTGGTGCTCGTGATGGGCAGGGGCGCCAGATTCCAGCGTCTCGAGGATGGCGCAGTGCTCCGCCGAGCGCGGCCCGCCGCAGCAGATATTGGAGAGCTCGCGCAGGTTGTCGCGAAAGCGGGTCAGTTCGATGATCTTCTGCTCCACCTGGGCCAGCTTGGTGTCGGCCACTGCTTTCACCTCCTGGCAGGTGACTTTGGCCTTGTTGGTATCGAGGTCGAGCAGCTCGCCGATATCGGCCAGCGAGAATCCCACCGACTTGGCGCGAATGATGAACTCCAGCCGCCGCTTGTCCTGTTCGCTGTAGAGGCGGTAGCCGGATTCGTTGCGGATCCCCGGTGAGATAAGCCCGTTCTTCTCGTAAAAACGCAGGGTATCTGCCTTGACCCCGCACGCCTTGGCCAGTTCACCGATCCGATACATGCTCTCTCTCCCCTTGAATGTATACCGCCACAAAAACCGGAATCCACTATCACCCCTTTGCCCATGGATTGCCAGCCAAGGGCATAAAAGGGGCAGATAAACATCTCCTGGCGACCCTTTTTCCCATAAAACACTGAAAGTGCAAACGTTTCGAGAAAATCAAGTGGAAAACGTTTAACGCCGCGCCAAATAAGGCTTTGCTGTTTCAAAAAATCCACCACAGGTCACATTTTTTGTGTAGAATACGCGCCCATAACAGAGCGCCGCACCAAGCGGGCATTTCTTAAAACGCTTTTGCCGGATGTTGGGGCGAGAGTGGTTTGCGAAATCCCCCACTTCCATTTATTTGGGGACTCTCTGTGTTGAGCCTCGCCTCCCATGGAATGGTCCCCGTTATGTTGAGGACGATAGTGTGATGGAACAAGCTCGACCCATTCGCCGTGCACTGCTGAGTGTGTCTGACAAAACTGGCATTCTGGAATTTGCCAAGGCACTCAACGAGCGTGGTGTTGCCCTGCTCTCCACGGGCGGTACCGCCAAGCTGCTTGGCGAGGCGGGTCTGCCGGTGACCGAGGTCTCCGACTACACGGGTTTCCCTGAAATGATGGATGGCCGGGTCAAGACCCTGCATCCCAAGGTTCATGGCGGCATCCTCGGCCGTCGGGATCAGGATGACGCCATCATGGCCCAGCACGCTATCTCCCCCATCGACATGGTTGTCGTCAACCTCTACCCCTTTGCTGCCACCGTGGCCAAAGCGGGCTGCACCCTGGCGGATGCGGTCGAGAACATCGACATCGGCGGTCCGACCATGGTGCGTTCTGCCGCCAAAAACCATAAAGATGTCGCCATCGTCGTCAAAGCTGCCGACTATGATCGGGTTATTCGCGAGATGGATGCCAACGGCAACAGCCTGAAACTGGCGACCCGTTTCGACCTGGCCATCGCCGCCTTCGAGCACACCGCTGCCTACGACGGCATGATCGCCAACTACTTCGGCACCATGGTGCCCTCTTATGGCGACAACAAGGAGGGTGACGAGGAGTCCCGCTTCCCGCGCACCTTCAACAGCCAGTTCATCAAGAAGCAGGACATGCGTTACGGCGAAAACAGCCATCAGGCTGCCGCCTTCTACGCCGAAGAGTATGCCGCTCCGGGTTCTGTCTCCAGCGCTATCCAGCTGCAGGGCAAGGCGCTCTCCTACAACAACATCGCCGATACCGATGCGGCGCTGGAGTGTGTGAAGGAGTTCGACGAGCCGGCCTGCGTCATCGTCAAGCATGCCAACCCCTGCGGCGTGGCCATCGGTAACGACCTGCTGAGTGCCTACGATCGCGCTTACCAGACCGACCCCACCTCTGCCTTCGGCGGCATCATCGCCTTCAACCGTGAGCTGGATGGCGCCACTGCGGCAGCCATCGTGGCCCGCCAGTTTGTTGAGGTGATCATCGCCCCGAGCGTCAGCCAGGAGGCCCGCGATGCGGTCGCCGCCAAGCAGAACGTGCGTCTGCTCGAATGCGGTCAGTGGACTGCTCCGGCGCAAGGGTTTGACCTCAAGCGCGTCAACGGCGGCCTGTTGGTACAGGAGCGGGATCTCGGCATGGTGACGCTGGGTGACCTGACCGTGGTCAGCAAGCGCCAGCCGACCGAGGCCGAGCTGCAGGATCTGCTGTTCTGCTGGAAAGTGGCCAAGTTCGTCAAATCCAACGCCATCGTCTACGCCAAAGATGGCCAGACCATCGGCGTCGGCGCAGGCCAGATGAGCCGCGTTTATTCGGCCAAAATCGCCGGTATCAAGGCGGCGGATGAAGGGCTGACCGTGGCGGGCTCCGTGATGGCATCCGATGCCTTCTTCCCGTTCCGCGACGGTATCGATGCTGCCGCGCAGGCCGGTATCTCCTGCGTGATCCAGCCGGGTGGTTCGATGCGCGATCAGGAGGTGATCGACGCCGCCGACGAGCACGGCATGTGCATGGTGTTCACCAACATGCGCCATTTCCGTCATTGATGGGTCAGGGGCTGCCGATGGCGGCCCTTTTGTTGTCTCTTTTCAACTGACTATTTCCACTGACTGACGGCCCGGGTGGCCGTCCAGTGACCACAAATAGAAGCGAGCGATACGATGAAAGTACTGATCATTGGCAACGGTGGCCGTGAACACGCTCTGGCCTGGAAGGCCAAACACTCCCCACTGGTGCGCCACGTTTTTGTGGCACCGGGCAATGCGGGCACCCAGCTTGAGCCGGGTGTCGAGAACGTCGCCATCGACGCGACCGATATCGAAGGGCTGCTGGCCTTTGCCAAAGAGAAGCAGGTCGGCCTCACCATCGTCGGGCCGGAAGCGCCGCTGGTGAAAGGGGTGGTGGATGCCTTCCGCGCCGCCGGTCAGCCGATCTTTGGCCCGACTGCTGCCGCTGCCCAGCTGGAAGGTTCCAAGGCTTTCACCAAGGATTTCCTGGCCCGTCACGCCATCCCGACCGCCGAGTATCAGAACTTCACCGAAGTGGAGCCTGCGCTCGCTTATCTGCGCGAGAAGGGCGCCCCCATCGTCATCAAGGCCGATGGTCTGGCGGCGGGCAAGGGGGTGATTGTCGCCATGACCTTGCAGGAGGCGGAAGACGCGGTGCGCGACATGCTCTCCGGCAATGCCTTTGGCGAAGCGGGCTCCCGGGTGGTGATTGAGGAGTTTCTGGAGGGTGAAGAGGCGAGTTTCATCGTCATGGTCGATGGCGAGCACGTGCTGCCGATGGCCACCAGTCAGGATCACAAGCGAGTTGGCGACGGTGATACCGGCCTCAACACCGGCGGTATGGGGGCTTACTCCCCGGCGCCTGTGGTGACCGCCGAGGTACATCGACGCGTGATGGAGCAGGTGATCATGCCGACCGTGCGCGGTATGGCGGCCGAAGGCAATGTCTACACCGGTTTCCTCTATGCCGGTTTGATGATCGACGGTGCTGGCAATCCCAAGGTGATCGAGTTCAACTGTCGTTTCGGCGATCCCGAGACCCAGCCCATCATGCTGCGGATGCAATCCGATCTGGTGGAGCTCTGTCTGGCGGCTTGCGCAGGCAAGCTGGATCAGAAAGAGGCCATCTATGATCCCCGCGCCGCCATCGGCGTGGTGCTGGCGGCGGGAGGCTATCCCGGCGATTACAGCACCAACCACCCCATCAACGGCTTGCCGGTGGATGAAGTGGCGGGCGAGAAGGTGTTCCATGCCGGTACCCGCCTGGAGGGCGATACCAGCCTGACCGCTGGCGGCCGCGTGTTGTGCGCCACCGCCCTCGGCCACACAGTGGCAGAAGCCCAGCAGCGTGCCTATCAGCTCGCTGGCCGCATCAAGTGGGATGGCGTCTTCTACCGCAAGGATATCGGCTGGCGCGCCATTGCTCGCGAACAGGAGTAACTGACACCAGCAAATGGTCAGCTGATTCAGACCCCGCTACGGCGGGGTTTTTTGTCGCTGTTTACCGCTTTCAACCATCCTCATGCTGCGCGTCACCGGCGTTCAGTCAGTTACCAAGCGCAAACAAGCGCGGCATATTTGTCACTATTTGCCACAAAAAACAGCATTTTTCACAAACGTTTCACCATGAGTCATGGCATCATGCTGGTGATGAATTCTTGTTTGGATTCATAAGTACCCCTAACAATTCGAGCATGTCGTTATATAAGGAAATCCCATGTTGAAAACCGTCCGCCCCCTGCTGCTGCCCCTGATGTTTGGCCTGATGACCCTGCCTGCCGTGGCGGGTGATCTGGAACAGCCGATGAAGAAGATTGGCTTCAACTACAAGCAGGCCGTCAAGGCTGATGATGCAGCCACCATGGAGAAGCACATCAACGAGATGAAGGCCCAGCTGGATGTGGCCAAGCAGAAGAACATGCCGGCCGCCAAGAAAGAGAAATTCCTTGAAGGGATGAATGAGGTACAGACCGAGCTGGACGCCAGCCTGGCCGCACTCAAGGCGGGTGATGAGGCCAAGGCGCGCGAACATCTGGCCAAGGTCAACGACCTGAAGAAGGAGTACCACAAATATGCCAAGCAAAAAGGGTGAGCCCTTTCGCTGGGATCCGCTGGTTCGCCTGACCCACTGGGGCTTGGCGGCGGTCTGCATCGGCAACCTCTGGGTTAACGAAGCGGGAGAGGAGTGGCACGAGTGGCTGGGTTACGGTGCCATTGGGCTGGTCTCCTTGCGTCTGCTCTGGGGGCTCACTTTTGCCCGTGGCTACGCTCGCCTTGGTGCCCTCATCCCCAGCGGTGAGGATTTTCGCCAGCAAGCGCGCGAGATGCGTGAGCGGCAGCCTCCGGCACCGGGTCATCACGGTAGCGGCAAGCTGGCCGTGTGGGCGCTCTGGCTGGTTGTGCTGGCCACCGCTGGCAGCGGCTGGTTTCAAAATACCGAGACGGGATTTGAACTGGGAGCTGACGAGTGGCATGAGTGGTGCGTGGTGGCACTACAGGGGCTGATAGGTCTGCACCTGCTGGCCATCGTCTTCACCTCCTGGCGTCAGCGCAGCAATCTGGTTACCCGGATGCTACCCGCCGGGCGTCGATCGTCCATCCAGAGCGGCAGCAATGAGCAAACCTGAGGCTCAGCATTAGGCTCCTTGTCTCTGAGTGAGGCGCCTGATCCGGACCCTGCCCAGACCCGCCCATGGCGGGTCTTTTCTATGACCTCATCGAGCTCACCACAGGGCATTGCCCGATACGTAGATGCAAAAAGGCCGCTCATTATGAGCGGCCTTTTCTAATTTGGTGGCCCCTGGGGGACTTGAACCCACGACCAATCGATTATGAGTCGACTGCTCTGACCAACTGAGCTAAGGGGCCAAATTGTGCGTTTAGCGGCGTGGATTATAGGGGAAGAGGAAAGGGCAGTCTATAGGCATATCAACCACTTGGCGACTAATTGTCCAGCTTGATTGAGGGCGCAAAGAGGGTTGCAAGGGTAAATGCCAGACAAAACAAAGCCCCGCATGGCGGGGCTTTGGCAGATCAGTTTGACACAGGGTCAGGACTATTCGTCCAGGAAGCTGCGCAGCACTTCCGAGCGGCTCGGGTGGCGCAGTTTGCGCAGTGCCTTGGCTTCGATCTGACGAATACGCTCACGGGTAACGTCGAACTGCTTGCCCACTTCCTCGAGGGTGTGGTCAGTGTTCATGTCGATACCGAAACGCATCCGCAGTACCTTGGCTTCGCGGGCGGTCAGGCCAGCCAGCACTTCGCGGGTGGCGTTGCGCAGGCTTTCGCTGGTCGCCGCATCCGCTGGTAGAGCCAGGGTGGTATCTTCGATAAAGTCGCCCAAGTGGGAATCTTCATCATCACCGATGGGCGTCTCCATGGAGATAGGCTCTTTGGCGATCTTCAGTACCTTGCGGATCTTGTCTTCCGGCATGCCCATGCGCATGGCCAGCTCTTCCGGGTTCGGTTCGCGCCCCATCTCCTGCAGCATCTGACGGGAGATACGGTTGAGCTTGTTGATGGTCTCGATCATGTGTACCGGGATACGGATGGTACGGGCCTGATCCGCGATGGAGCGGGTAATAGCCTGACGGATCCACCAGGTAGCGTAGGTCGAGAACTTGTAGCCACGACGGTATTCAAACTTGTCTACCGCCTTCATCAGACCGATGTTGCCCTCCTGGATCAGATCCAGGAACTGCAGACCGCGGTTGGTGTACTTCTTGGCGATAGAGATAACCAGGCGCAAGTTGGCCTCAACCATCTCTTTCTTCGCACGGCGGGCTTTGGCCTCACCGATGCTCATACGACGGTTGATATCCTTGATCTGGGCAATCGACAGACCGGTCTCTTCTTCAATCTGCTGCAGCTTGCCGATGGCTCGCTGAATATCCTCGTCCATTTCAACCAGACGGGGAGACCAGGCTTTGCCAGCCTGCTTCTGGTATTCAAACCAAGCAGTTTCACACTCGTTGTTGGTGAAGGCCGCGACGAAGGTTTTCTTCGGCATCTTGGCCTGCTCAACGCAGAGCTTCATGATGATGCGTTCCTGCACGCGGACGCGCTCCATCATTTCACGCATGTTGTTAACCAGGCGATCGAACTGCTTGGGCATCAGGCGGAATTGACGGAATACATCGGCCAGCTGGGCGATGGCGGCCTGGGTATCTTCGTGCGCTCGACCATTCTTCTGAATGGAGAGGCGGGTCACTTCATACTGGGCACGCAGTTCGCCGAACTTCTCGCGAGCGACTTCCGGATCCGGACCACCGTCACCGTCGTCGTCAGAGCTGTCGCCATCTTCGTCTTCGTCTTCTTCGTCTTCTTCATCTTCGTCGGCCAGATCGTCTTCGCCGAGCTCGGAACCGATATGCGTGGCGGTAGGTGCCATGTCTTCGGTTTCGTTCGGGTCAATAAAGCCAGAGATGATGTCAGAGAGACGGAGCTGCTCGGCTTCATACTTGTCGTACTGTTCGAGCAGGTAAGTAATTGCTTCAGGGTACTCGGCTACGGAGCTTTGTACCTGGTTGATACCGTCTTCGATCCGCTTGGCGATGTCGATTTCGCCTTCACGGGTCAGCAGTTCGACGGTACCCATTTCCCGCATGTACATGCGGACGGGATCGGTCGTGCGACCAATCTCAGATTCAACAGATGCCAGAGCCTGGGCCGCTGCTTCGGCAGCGTCCTCATCGGCGGTACCACCTTCAGCCATGATAAGGTCATCGGCATCCGGAGCGTTTTCAACCACTTGAATGCCCATATCGTTGATCATCTGAATGATGTCTTCGATCTGGTCTGAATCGACAATGTCTTGCGGGAGGTGATCGTTCACCTCGGCATAGGTCAGGTAGCCCTGTTCTTTACCTTTGGCAACGAGGAGTTTAAGCTGAGACTGCGGGGTTTGCTCCATAGAACTCATCCGGTTGGTGTTGCTAGGTTGCGCGTACAGTGCGCTGCTGCGCAAATAGCCAATTCTAATAGAAAACCGCCAGACATGCTATGTCTGGTTGCGGCGTCGGTCATGAGAAACCCCTGCCCGCAGTATTGTCGGGGCCAGGTGGTTATAAAAATTTTGCTTTTCATCCCGTCGATTCGGGCAACGCTATCCATATTGGGACTAATCACTCAAATATCAAGCCCCACTCTCATTTCTTTTCTCAATTTGCACCTCTCTTATCAGCATCATCAGCTCTTGGGTTTCTTCGGAGCTTAGTCCTTCCTGAGCCACTTTGGCCTGCAATTCTTCGATCCGCTGTTTCAGAAACTGGTTGATGAAGCCGACGAAGGTGTCCTGCAATTCTCCCAGAATATCTGGCTCCTGATCGAGTTTGATCTCCTCGAACAGGTCGTGCATGGCCAGCTGAGCAAGGATCTCTCCCTCCTTGGTTCCACGCCAGTGTTCCAGCAGGATACCGGTTGTGATACTAGGCTGTGCCAGGATCTGCTGGTGCAGTTGCAGCAGGAACTTGATGCCCTGTACGCGTAGTCCGGCCAATTCCGGCATGGGGGGAAGCTCAGCCGTTACTGCCGGATATTGCACCATCAGTGCCAGCGCACGCCGCAGTGGCGTCAGCTTGGCTGCCTTGGGTTTGTTGACCTCGGCCTTGGGCTGACTGTTGCGGGCAAAGAGCTCGGCGATGCGCTGCTTGTTCTCACCCCAGCGCATCATGCTGGAGAGGCGGGTGATCAGCCCTTCGCGGGTAAACCCTTCCGGTACGCGACGAATAAGCTCGGCGGCCTTGTTGGCCACTTCGAACTTGCCTGCCTCACCCGAGAGCGCCGCATCCCGGCCGAGACGCTCGAACATGAAGTCGGCGAATGGCTGGGCTTCATCGAGCAAGGCTTCGAAGCCCTCCTTGCCGATCTGGCGTACCAGCGAGTCGGGATCCTCGCCATCGGGCAGGAACACGAACTTCAGCTCGCGGCCATCCTGCAGATGAGGGAGGGCATTATCCAGCGCGCGCCAGGCGGCTTCACGACCGGCGTTGTCACCATCGTAGCAGCAGACGACCTCGGCGGTGGTGCGAAACAGGGTGTGGATATGGTCGCTGGTCGTTGCAGTGCCCAGCGCCGCCACCGCATAGTCGATGTCGTACTGACCGAGTGCCACCACATCCATGTAGCCTTCCACCACCAGGATCCGGCGTGGATCCTTGTGTGCCTGCTTCACCTCGTAGAGACCGAACAGCTCCCGCCCTTTATGGAAGATGGGGGTCTCCGGCGAGTTCAGGTATTTGGGGGTGCCATCACCCAGCACCCGGCCACCGAAACCGATGACCCGGCCACGCTTGTCACGGATCGGGAACATGATGCGATCGCGGAAACGGTCATAACTGCCCGGGCCATTGTCACGGGTGATCAGCATGCCGCCCGAGATAAGCAACTGCTCGTGATCCCGGCTGGCGCCAAAGCGACGGCGTACCTGATCCCAATCGCTGGGTGCATAGCCAATGTTAAATCGTTTGACCACTTCACCGGTCAGGCCACGTCCCTTGAGGTACTCCACCGCATGGGGAGCACTCTTGAGATTGCTCTCGTAGAAGCGGGCAATCTGGTTCATCAGCTCGAACAGATCCTTGCTGACGGCGGGCTGATTATTGGCCGAGCCGCCGATACTCTGCTCGCGAGGTACCTGCATGCCTTGCATGCTGGCGAGCTCTTCGATGGCATCGGGAAATTCGAGACCGTCGTACTCCATGACAAAGCCGATGGCGTTGCCGTGGGCGCCACAACCGAAACAGTGATAGAACTGCTTCTCCTGGCTGACGGTAAAAGAGGGGCTTTTTTCGTTATGAAAAGGGCAGCAAGCCTGGTAGTTCTTACCGGCTTTTTTCAGCCGCACTCGCGAGTCGATCAGCTCGACTATGTCTGTGCGTACGAGCAGATCGTCGATAAAGGATTGGGGGATCCTACCTGCCATAACCGTCCTGTTTCATTGCGGAGAAAATAAAAAAGCCGCGCATTCCAAGGGAAGCACGGCTTCTTCGACCAAACAAGAGAGTTGCCTGTTACGCCAAGCGGGTTTTCACCTGAGCACTGACGGCGCCGACATCGGCACGCCCCTGAATTTTCGGCTTCAAGACAGCCATGACCTTGCCCATATCAGCCATGATGGCAGCACCACTTTCAGTGATGGCTTGCTCGATCAGGGCGGCAATTTCATCTGCGGTCAGCTGTTGCGGCAGGAATTCCTGCAACACAACGATCTCGGCGGACTCTTTGTCGGCGAGATCCTGGCGACCGGCAGCTTCAAATTGGCTGATGGAATCGCGGCGCTGTTTGACCATTTTGGTCACGACAGCGAGGATATCCTCATCATTCAGCTCGATACGGGTATCGACTTCACGTTGCTTGATTTCTGCCATCAACAAGCGGATCGCTCCCAGACGTGCCTTGTCTTTGGCAAGCATTGCGAGCTTTTGCTGATCCTTGAGTTGATCCTTCAGAGACACGGCAATATCTCCCGATTAGTACAGGCGGATACGACGTGCGTTTTCGCGAGACAGCTTCTTGGCGTGACGCTTGACAGCAGACGCTTTGGCGCGCTTACGAATGGTAGTCGGCTTCTCGTAGAACTCACGGCTACGAACTTCGGACAGGATACCGGCTTTTTCGCAAGAACGCTTGAAACGACGCAGAGCAACGTCAAACGGCTCATTTTCACGGACTTTGATTACTGGCATGTGCCTTTCACCTCAGTGATAAATTGTTAGCTGACCTTCAATCGATCAGCATGTCTTAAAATGGTGCGAAATTATACTCTGGACAGGGAATGAAAGTAAACCCGCAGAGATCGCTCTGGTTTAAAAAACCCGCGAAGGTTACCATAGCCGTCTCATTTTAGCAGTGAAATTTTTTAGCAATGCGTGTATTGGGCATAGAGACATCCTGTGACGAAACCGGGATCGCGATCTTCGACGATCAAAAAGGGATCCTTTCCCATCAGTTATACAGCCAGGTCAAGCTGCATGCGGACTACGGTGGCGTCGTCCCCGAACTCGCCAGCCGGGATCATGTTCGCAAGACGATCCCGTTGATCCAGGCCGCATTGCAAGAGGCGGGACTGGGCAAAGATGACATCGACGGCATCGCGTATACCGCGGGTCCGGGTCTGGTTGGCGCCATTCTGGTGGGGGCGACCATTGGCCGCTCGCTGGCGATGGCGTGGAACAAGCCGGCCATTGCCGTCCATCATATGGAAGGGCACCTGCTGGCCCCCATGCTGGAAGAGAAGGCTCCCGAGTTCCCCTTCGTGGCGCTGCTGGTTTCCGGTGGTCACTCCATGCTGGTACGGGTTGATGGCATCGGCAGTTATCAGCTGTTGGGCGAATCCATCGACGATGCCGCTGGCGAAGCGTTCGACAAGACCGCCAAGCTGATGGGGCTGGACTATCCGGGTGGCCCGCTGCTCTCCCGTCTGGCCGAGAAGGGCACTAAGGGGCGCTTCCACTTCCCCCGTCCCATGACTGATCGCCCAGGGCTCGACATGAGCTTCTCCGGCCTCAAGACCTTCACCGCCAACACCATCGCCGCCAATGGTGATGATGAGCAGACCCGTGCCGATATCGCTCGGGCGTTTGAAGATGCGGTGGTCGATACCCTGGCCATCAAGTGCCGTCGTGCTTTGAAAGAGACCGGTCTTAAGCGCCTGGTGGTCGCCGGTGGCGTCAGTGCCAACCGTCATCTGCGTGCCCAGCTGGCGGAGCTGATGGAGAGCCTCAAGGGCGAGGTGTTCTATCCGCGCACTGAATATTGCACCGATAACGGCGCCATGATTGCCTATGCCGGTATGCAGCGCCTGAAAGCGGGCGTGTTTGAGCCGCTGGCGGTCAAAGCCGTGCCGCGCTGGCCGCTGGATACCCTGGATCCGGTCTGATCCGACGGATCCCGCCTTCTGGCGTGGTGGTGAGTACCATGGTGGCCTATCGCTCCTGCAATCCGGCAGCGGTGGTTATAGCGCCGCTGGCACGCTGTTGTGCTGTCTGCTGTCGCCGTGGTTGAGCCATCCGGATAAGACGTCAGGTCTCTTGCTGCCAGACAGCCAAGCACAGAGTAAAGAGATAAAAAAATCCCCGCCAACTGGCGGGGATTTTTATTTGGCGATCGGCAGGCGATGAATTACAGCAAGATGCCGCCGAAGAAGAAGCCCAGCGCCACGGCGATGGCGATGGTGGCGGTGCCCGGTACGAAGAAGGGGTGGTTGAAGACCGCCTTACCGATACGGGTGGATCCGGTGTCGTCCATCTCTACCGCAGCCAGCAGGGTTGGGTAGGTCGGCAGTACAAACAGGGCGCTCACGGCTGCGAAAGAGGCAATCGCAGTCAGCGGGCTGACACCCAGTGCCAGAGCGGCAGGCATCAGGGCTTTGGTGGTTGCACCCTGTGAGTAGAGCAGCATGGCGGCAAAGAACAGTACCACGGCCAGCAGCCAGGAGTACTGGTTCAGCAGGTCGCCAGCGATCAGCTGGATGGTGTCCATGTTGCCTTTCACGAAGACGTTACCCAGCCAGGCGACACCCAGTACGCAGATACAGGCGGACATACCGGACTTGAAGGTCGGCATGTTGGTGACCTGGGTGGCGTCCAGTTTGCACACCAGGGTCATGATGGTGGCCGCGGCCAGCATGATGCCCATGATGGCGCCGTCACGGGGGATTGGCGGGTTGGTGATCAGACCCACTTTACCGGAGATGGCAGTGGCATAAGCCATGACAGCAACGATGGCGGCGATGAAGATCCAGACAGACAGTTTGGCGTACGGTTTGATCTCGAGCTTGGTAGTACCACGCAGTTTGATCAGGCCCTTGGCTTTACGCTCCAGATAGACTTCGTCCTGCTCCAGCGGCTTGCCCATCATGTTGGCAATGAAGGCGCCCAGGATACAGGCCAGGAAGGTGGAGGGGATGCAGATGGCCAGCAGGGTCAGGTAGTCAACACCAAATGGCTCGAGCATGCCGGAGAAGGCAACCACAGCTGCAGAGATCGGGGAGGCTGTGATGGCGATCTGGGAGGCGACAACCGCGATGGAGAGCGGACGGGATGGGCGGATCCCTTGCTCTTTGGCCACTTCCGCGATCACCGGCAGGGTGGAGAAGGCGGTATGACCGGTACCGGCCAGCATGGTCATCAGGTAGGTGACCACCGGGGCGGCGAAGGTGATGTATTTGGGGTTCTTGCGCAGCGCTTTTTCTGCCAGGAAGACCAGGTAGTCCATCCCGCCAGCCAGTTGCATACAGGCGATGGCGCAGATGACGGACGCGATGATCATGATCACATCCCAAGGGATGTAGCTGACCAGTTGATCGCTCGGGATGGGCATGCCCAGACCCCACGTCAATACCAGTACCCCCAGACCACCGGCAAAGCCGATGCCGATGCTGCCTATCCGGGCCCCCAGATAGATAGCGGCGAGCACGACAAGTAACTCGATTCCAATCATAGCGATAACTCCATTTTTTAGTTTTTGGTTTTTATTTGGCAAAAAGCCAATTCCCGATCGGGCTGGGGATAAAGACCAATCGGGAACTGACTTTATGGGCCGGGAAGATCCCGGCCCACACTCGCTTATACGGCAGCTTCGCGGGTGAAACGCTTGGCTTTGTATTGCGGGTTCATCAGGTTCTCGATGGAGAGAATTTCGTCCAGCTGCTCGGCGCTCAGCAGGCCACGCTCAAGAACGACTTCGCGGACGTTTTTGCCGGTCTGGGCACAGATCTTGCCGACGATATCCCCTTCGTGGTGGCCGATGAAGGGGTTCAGGTAGGTCACGATACCGATGGAGTTCAGCACGTGATTCATGCAGATTTCCGGGTTGGCGGTGATACCTTCCACGCACTTCTCGCGCAGGGAAATACAGGCTTTTTCCATCAGGCTCAGGGATTCGAACATTGCCTGACCAATCACCGGCTCCATGACGTTCAGCTGCAGCTGACCGGCTTCAGCGGCGAAGGTGATGGTGATGTCGTTACCGAATACCTTGAAGCAGGATTGGTTGACCACTTCCGGGATAACCGGGTTGACCTTGGCCGGCATGATGGAGGAACCCGCCTGCATTTCCGGCAGGTTGATCTCTTTCAGAGCAGTGCGCGGGCCGGAGGAGAGCAGACGCAGGTCGTTACAGATCTTGGACAGCTTCATGGCCAGACGCTTGATGGCGCCGTGCAGCATGACGTAGGCGCCACAGTCGGAGGTCGCTTCGATCAGGTCTTCTGCCGGCACATAGGCACGACCGGTGATCTCGGCCAGACGCTTGATGGCCAGTGCAGAGTACTCGGGCGGAGTGTTCAGACCGGTACCGATGGCGGTCGCGCCCAAGTTCACTTCCAGCAGCAGCTCCTGGCAACGCTTGATGGACTTGATCTCTTCACGCAGGGTCACGGCGAACGCGTGGAACTCCTGACCCAGGGTCATCGGAACTGCATCTTGCAGCTGGGTACGGCCCATCTTCAGGATGTTTTTGAACTCTTTCGCTTTGGCATCGAATGCCGCGATCAGGTGCTCCAGCGCGTGCAGAGTCACGTCAGTGCTGTTGACCACAGCAACGCGGAAGCCGGTGGGGTAGGCATCGTTGGTGGACTGGCACTTGTTGACGTGATCGTTCGGGTTGATGACGTCGTAACGGCCTTTCTCCAGACCCATGATTTCCAGGGCGATGTTGGCCAGTACTTCGTTGGTGTTCATGTTGACGGAGGTGCCGGCACCACCCTGGTAAACGTCGACTGGGAACTGGTCGAAGCATTTGCCGGTGTTCAGCATCAGGTCGCAGGCTTCTACGATCTTGTCAGCAATTTCAGGACGGATGGTACCCAGTTCACCGTTTGCCAGCGCAGCGGCCTTCTTGGTCAGCACCATACCGCGGACGAATTCCGGAACGTCAGAAATCTTCTGAGAGCTGATCTTGAAGTTCTCGACAGCGCGCAGGGTGTGCACACCGTAGTAGAGATCATTGGAAACTTCTTTGGTGCCCAGCAGGTCTTCTTCAATGCGGACGTTCTTGATGTCGCTCATTGTAATGCCTCAGAAATCAGATAAATGGAAAAATCCTCACCGAGTGGTCGCGAGTTCCTTGCGCACAGCTCATCCTGAAGCACCACACATCGAGTGGGGCGGTTGGGAGAATGACCTCCCGAAAAACTAATCAATATACTACTCCAATTGAGGTATCGGTTATTAGAGGTGGATCACTAAATTTGCGACATTTTCAAATTACTTTGAGGAAAGTACACATATGTTATGAAGTTTTTATCATGATGATTTTTATAAATTTTTGTGACTTTTTGCTGGTTTTTTAGATTGCTGATGACGTAGGAGTCAGTTGGTCAACTTGAAAAGAGGGGGGCTGCCCCCATTTATTCAGGGCAGAAAGTGGTGATGACGGGGCGGCAAAATCGCCTCCGGCCATCGTTGGATGGGCGCCACTTTTTCTCAATTTACCGGTGCTGGAGTGGATATGGGCAAGTTGTTTTTGTTGTTGGTGGGTCTGGTTGTGCTGGAGCTCACCGTGATGATCGAGGTCGGCTCGGTAATCGGGGCGCTGCCGACTGTCGGCTTGCTCATCCTGACTGCGGTACTGGGCTCCTCGTTGGTGCGCAGTGAAGGGATCAAGACCCTGTTCAGCGCCCAGCAAAAGATGCAGATGGGAGAGATGCCGGGCCGCGAGGTGATGGGGGGGATGATGCTGGCGTTGGCCGGTTTGCTGCTGATTATCCCGGGTTTCGTGACCGACATTTTCGGTGTGCTGTTGCTGCAACCTTGGCTGCGCAACAAACTGGCTGACAAGCTGATCGGCAGCAGCCAGTTCCGGATGCAGATGGGCGGTATCCAGCGTACTCAATCGCCGTTTGGCAGCGCACCGTCCGATGATCATCTGGGGAACGCCAAGCAGGGCGGCACCACCATCGAAGGCGAGTTTGAGCGCAAAGAGTGAGCGTAAAGAGTAATCGACGAGACGAAAACCCGAGGCGAGTGACTGAATCAGGGTTTGCCCTGATGGCACAAGGCTTCGAAGCGGTGTCGGGCATACCACCACGCGAGGGTGCCCGCCGCCAGATTGGCCAGCAGTATCCCCAGATATATCCCCTGTTCTCCTCCATGCTTTGCCCCCAGCCAGGCTCCTGGCAACAGAAAACCAAACAGCCGCAATCCGTTGAACAAGAACGAGATACTGGATGCTCGCACGCCATTGAGTGCCGAGGCCAACAGCATCACCATGCCCTGAAAGCCGTAACCGATCGGCACCAGATGCAGATAGAGAATGATGAGGCGAATGACCTGCGGATGATCGCTGAACAGGTTGGCGATGAGTGGCGCCAGTAGCCAGGTCAGGCCATAGATGGCGAGCTGGAACAGCAACGCAAAACTCATGCAGCTCTGCAGTGCAACCTTGGCGCGGGCAGGATTGCCAGCGCCGCAGTTTTGCGAGATGAAAGGAGCCAGTACGGAGGCGAGGGCCATCATCACAATCAGCAGCAGTGCCTCGACCCGCGACGCGGCGCCGTAAGCGGCCACCACCTCGGTACCCAGTCCTGCAAAGATCGTCATCAGCACCGCATTGGCCAGGGGGTTGAGCATATTTGTAAAAGAGGCGGGGACGGCGACATGGAGCAAGGCCCGCCAGTGGGTCAGCAACCGGGCCTGCGGCGAGAGGCGCCACAGCAGCAAGCCCTCCCGATGACGCAGGATATAGAGGCTGACCAGCATTGCCATCAACCAGGAGAGAGAGGTGGCGATGGCGGCCCCGCGGATCCCCCACTCGGGAAAGGGGCCGATACCGAAGATCAACAGAGGATCCAGTACCCCGTTGACCAACCCGGCTACTGCCATCACCAGACTGGGGGTTTTGGTGTCGCCGGTCGCCCGGATGGCGGCATTGCCCACCATGGGCAGCACCAGCATGGGGACGGTGAGATACCAGATCAGCATGTAGTCATGGATGAGGGAGATAAGCTCGGCACTGGCCCCCAACAGAGTAAACAGAGGCTTGATGGTGAGAGCGCCCCCCGCGGAGAGCAGGGCCACCATGATCACCGCCAGAAACAGGCTGTCGGTGGCGAGATGGGCTGCCTCATCGTGTTTGCCCTGCCCCAGGGTATGACCGATCACCGCTGACAATCCGGCGCCCAATCCCATCGCCAGCGAGGTAACCACAAAAGTGACGGGAAAAGTAAAACTGATGGCGGCCAGAGCTTCGGTGCCCAGCATACCGATAAAAAAGGTATCGACCAGATTGAAGGCCAGAATGGCGATGATGCCGAAGATCATGGGGCCCGTCATCTGGCGCAGTACGACCGGAATAGGGGCTGTCAACATGGGGTTGGTGCGGGTCAAGGGCTCGTCTCTACAGCTGGCTTTGAAGGTTCTGGCATGGAAACCGGGCGGCTTGAACCGACCTTGCACCAGAGTGCGGACATGGCTGAACCATCGAAGATGTTTATAGTACGTGAAAAAATTTTTTTTGTATTTGCCCTTGAAGGGTTAGCAACTCTGCCCCACATCAGGGACATATCTGATTTGGCCTGGAACGGCCATTCCTCAAAGCAACAATGAGACTCATTTTGGGAGAGTTATCGATGAAAATTCGTCCACTGCACGACCGCGTCATCATCAAGCGCATCGAAGCTGAAGCCAAATCTGCCGGCGGTATCGTCTTGACTGGTACTGCGGCCCAGAAGTCCACCCGTGGTGAAGTGCTTGCCGTGGGGACTGGTCGCATCCTGGATAATGGCGAAGTCAAAGCGCTGGCCGTGAAGGTTGGTGACAAGGTTATCTTCAACGAAGGCTACGGTGTGAAGACCGAGAAGCTGGATGGTCAGGACGTCCTGATCCTTTCCGAAACCGACATCCTGGCGATTGTCGAAGAGTAATCCATCCTCCTTTTCCCCGAATTGATTTAAGGATTGAAGAAAAATGGCAGCTAAAGACGTTAAGTTTGGTAACGAAGCCCGCATCAAGATGCTGGAAGGCGTAAACATCCTGGCTGATGCCGTCAAGGTGACTCTGGGCCCGAAAGGCCGCAACGTGGTGCTGGACAAGTCCTTCGGCGCCCCGACCATCACTAAAGATGGCGTTTCTGTTGCGCGCGAAATCGAGCTGGAAGACAAGTTCCAGAACATGGGCGCCCAGATGGTCAAGGAAGTGGCTTCCAAGGCGAACGATGCCGCCGGTGACGGTACCACTACTGCAACCGTTCTGGCTCAGGCTATCGTCAACGAAGGTCTGAAAGCCGTTGCCGCCGGTATGAACCCGATGGACCTGAAGCGCGGTATCGACAAGGCCGTTGTGGCTGCTGTTGCCGAGCTGCAAGCGCTGTCCCAGCCGTGCGCTGACAGCAATGCCATCGCTCAGGTAGGCACTATCTCCGCCAACTCCGACGAGAAAGTGGGCAAGCTGATTGCTGAAGCCATGGACAAAGTGGGTCGCGATGGCGTCATCACCGTTGAAGATGGTCAGGGTCTGGAAGATGAGCTGGCAGTTGTTGAAGGTATGCAGTTCGACCGCGGCTACCTGTCCCCCTACTTCATCAACAAGCAAGAGACCGGTTCCGTTGAACTGGACGACCCGTTCATCCTGCTGGTTGACAAGAAAGTCTCCAACATCCGCGAAATGCTGCCGGTGTTGGAAGGCGTTGCCAAAGCTGGCAAGCCGCTGCTGATTGTTGCTGAAGACGTAGAAGGCGAAGCCCTGGCGACTCTGGTGGTCAACACCATGCGCGGTATCGTGAAAGTGGCTGCCGTTAAGGCGCCTGGCTTCGGTGACCGTCGCAAGGCCATGCTGCAGGATATCGCTGTACTGACTGGCGGTACTGTCATTTCCGAAGAAGTGGGCATGGAGCTGGAAAAAGCGACTCTGGAAGATCTGGGTCGTGCCAAGCGTATCGTCATCACCAAAGAGAACACCACCATCATCGATGGTGTGGGTGATGCCGGTGTGATCGAAGGCCGTGTTGCCCAGATCCGTCAGCAGATCGAAGAGACCTCTTCCGACTACGATCGTGAGAAGCTGCAAGAGCGCGTAGCCAAGCTGGCTGGCGGTGTTGCCGTGATCAAGGTTGGCGCAGCCACCGAAGTCGAGATGAAAGAGAAGAAAGCCCGCGTTGAAGATGCCCTGCACGCTACCCGCGCCGCGGTTGAAGAAGGTGTGGTTGCCGGTGGTGGTGTTGCGTTGGTTCGCGTTGCAGCCAAACTGGCTGGTCTGCGCGGTGACAACGAAGACCAGAACGTCGGTATCAAGGTTGCCCTGCGCGCCATGGAAGCCCCGCTGCGTCAAATTGTCATCAACGCCGGTGAAGAAGCCTCCGTCATTGCCAATGCAGTGAAGAACGGCGAAGGCAACTTCGGTTACAACGCTTACAGCGAACAGTATGGCGACATGCTGGCCATGGGTATCCTGGATCCGACCAAGGTAACCCGTTCCGCCCTGCAGTTTGCCTCTTCCATCGCCGGTCTGATGATCACCACCGAGTGCATGGTCACCGAACTGCCGAAGAAAGATACCCCTGCTATGCCTGACATGGGCGGCATGGGTGGCATGGGCATGATGTAATCATCCCCCTTGTTCTGTTTGACAAACGGCTCGCTCAAGGCGAGCCGTTTTTTTATATCTGGCTAAACTGAGTCTGTTGAGACAGCAAATCTGGGGGCGATATGAAAATGTTTGGTTGGCTGACACTACTGTGTTCATTGCTCATCATGCCGGTGATGGCTGCTGAGGCGCTGACTGGGCCGGTGATCCTGAAAGTCGGTGGTAACATCAGGTCGGCAGACGAAGTTGATGGCAAGGTGTTGTTTGATCTGGCTAAACTGCAGGCTCTGCCGCAACATGAGATAGTGACAGGCAACCCGTGGGTGGATAAGCCGCACACCTACAGAGGCCCAAAACTGGCCGATGTATTGGCTGCAGTCGGTGCGGATGGCAAGACCATTACGTTGACTGCGCTGAACAGTTTCCAGGTCCGCATTGAATGGGACAAGGTTGCCAAATACGAGCCCATCCTCGCATGGGAAGACAACGGTGCTGTCATGCGGGTGCGTGACAAGGGGCCGGTCTGGTTTATGCTGCCTCTTGATCAATATCCGGAATTGAAGCGATCCGAATATACCGACATGATGATCTGGCAGCTGGATTTGATAGACATTCAGCACTGATAAAAACAGCACGGGAGCATGGGGTGAAAGGAAAGACCAGGGCGTGGCCACTGCTCGTCATTCTGTATGTATCCATCCTGTCGTTTACCGGGAGCACCCTCTATTGCCTGATGCAGATCCAGAATGCGACCAGAGCGATGGAGAAATACACCTATGATGTCTCCTGGGCGCTGATGCAGTTGCAACTGGAGCTCGGGCGTTTCCTGAATGCGGTAGAGGTCTATCACTATGGCGGTATTGATCATGACACCTTGATGTTGCGTTATGACATTCTCTGGGGCAGAACGCCCATCCTTTTGAGCGGCCAGCTGCGCAAGAGCATGCAGGACAAGCAGAAAACCTTGCGTCTGGTGCAGCTGATTGAAACCAATATTCGCCAAATAGAGCCCGACATCACCAAGTTGCAAAGTGGGGCATCTGACTATCAGCAGATCATGATGCGCCTTGCCCCGCTGCAAGAGCCGCTCTCCTACTCCCTCGCTTCTGTGATGCAGAAGAACATCAACGTCTATTCC
>NZ_JBFODV010000302.1:0-21778 GCF_040908495.1 Aeromonas sp. R1-1
GCGGGATGCGCCCGAGCTTCTCCTGCGGCGCCCACCCGAGCGAGGCCGAGCGCCTCTATGACTACTTCGTGGCGAAGGCCGCCGCCAGCGGCATCCCGACCGCAACCGGCCGTTTTGCCGCCGACATGAAGGTGGCGCTGGTCAACGACGGCCCGGTTACCTTCTGGCTACAGGTCTGAGGATGCCTGATCCCGCGGTATGACGTGGACGATCACGTTGATGAGCCCCGCAACCGGATAGGGGGTAGCGGGGCCAATCCACTGTTCTATCAGCGTCAGGGCGTGGGTTAGCTCCAGTGCGGTACGCGGCAGCAGGTTGATCACCAGGGTGCCGCAGAGGTGGGGAGCCAGCGCCCGGTAGAGCCGCTCCTGAAACAGCAGCAGCGGGTTGCCATCCTGACTGAAGAGATCGAGCAGGATGAGGTCGTACTGCTGCTCGCTCTGCTCGAGAAAGGCGAGGGCATCGGCCTGATGGAGTGCCGGCGCGGCGTGTTCCTCGCTCTCCTGATGCTGGAAAAACTGCTGATAAACGGTCAGCACCTCTTCGTCGAGGTCGACGCACTCGTGGCGGGCATCTGGCCAGCGTTGGCAGAGATGGCGAGTGAGATCACCGCCACCCAGACCCAGCTCGAGTATCTGTGTGGCCTGTTCCGGCAGCAGGCCGGCGATGACTCGCTGATGGGGTAGACAGAGAGCTGCGGGGTCGGCGAGCGACATGGCGGATTGCACCACGCCGTCTATCTCCAGCCAGCGGTGCTGGTCATTTTCCTGTACCGTGAGGCGGCGCTGGGGTTTGACGCTGAGGTGCAACAAGTGATCGGCTTGGTACGCTTGCAGATTGAAGTCCATGAATTTGCACGGCAAGATGGTTTCCGACCAGTGTAACTCAAGGATGAAACTATGTACCGGGTAGTCACCCCTCAGACAGTCGCCGAGCTGGATGCCTACTACCAGTTGCGCTGGGAACTTCTGCGTAAGCCCTTCAATCTGCCCGTCGGTTCCGAGCGGGACGAATATGACACGGTCGCCATTCACCGGTTGATGCTGGCACCCGATGGCACTCCCATCGCGGTGGGCCGCCTCTTTATC
This sequence comes from Aeromonas sp. R1-1, assembly GCF_040908495.1. Classification (NCBI taxonomy): domain Bacteria; kingdom Pseudomonadati; phylum Pseudomonadota; class Gammaproteobacteria; order Aeromonadales; family Aeromonadaceae; genus Aeromonas; species Aeromonas sp. R1-1. The sequence goes on from NZ_JBFODV010000302.1 coordinate 1,089, forward strand.
GGCGGCGACGAGGCGCAGATCCGCTTTATGGCGCTGCGTCCGGAATATCGCGGTCAGGGGCTGGGCGCCAAAATGGTGGAGGACCTCGAGCAGCTGGCCCGCAGCGAGAAGGTGAAACGGCTGGTGATGAACGCCCGTCAGGAAGCGGTGGAGTTCTATCGCAAGTGCGGCTTTCTCGAAGTGGGGGGCGGCCCCGTCTCCTTTGGCCGCATTCCCCATCGCCAGATGATCAAATCCCTGAGCCCGTTGCAGACTATCCAGTACCGGCCGGAGTGGTGTCAGGATCTCACCACCCGCTGGTCGCGCGGGGTGCCCATCAGCGAGAAGATGGGGATGCACATCAGCCACTACGATGGCCAGACTTTCCACCTCAAGGCCAATCTGGCGGCCAACCTCAACGTGCACGGCAGCATGTTTGCCGGCAGTGTCTACAGTCAGTGTGTGCTGGCGGGTTGGGGGCTGATCTGGCTGCAACTTAAAGAGGAGGGGCTGGTGGGCGAACCGGTTCTGGCCGAGAGCTCCATCAAATATCATGGCCCGGTCGATGAGGAGCCGGAGGCGCGGGTGGCCCGCGAGGGGATGCCCGCCGTGCTGCAGCCGCTCAAACGGGGCGAGCCTGCCACCTTCAGCCTCAAGATCCAGCTGTTCAGCGGCAGCAAACTGGCGGCGGAGTTCTGCGGCCACTACGTGGTGCAGCCGCCCCGCCGTCCGGGCCAGTAACTGCGTCGTTTCCCCATCAAACAACAAGGCCTCATCATGAGGCCTTGTCTGTTTTTACCCTTGCTGGCTGTCGCTTGTCTGCCCGGCTTGGGTCTGCACTTGGGCCTGGTTTTGGGCTTTCGGTGCGGGAGCCGGTCGCCAGAGCGGGGCGCTGTTGCCTTGCGGCGGATAGCGTACTCCCACTTCCCAGCCGCAGGCGTCCTGCTTCTGCGGGAAGCTCCAGGCCAGTGTGGGTTCCGTCAGCGGCCCGCGCCACTGGCCGAGCAGCTCGGCGCAGCGGTTGCCGTTGAGGATCCCCAGATCGAGCTGCCACTGTTCGTTGACCAGATCGATCCCCCCTTGCAGCGCCAGCAGATGAGTGATGGTGGAGGCGCCAGCCTGTTCGAGCTGCAGCTGCCCCTTGTCGATCTTGCCCTGCACCCTGACGCGGTAGAAGGGGGTATCGCCACCCTGCATCGCCTGCCACAGCTGATCCGGTGTCAGGGTGGGCGGGGTCGCGCCCTTGAACCACTCATCCAGCAGCGGATCTATCTTCACCTTGTCCCAGAACGGCTCGTCGGCATCGAGGGCAAAGCTGCCCTGCAGGCTCTGGCGCCACTCGCCCGCCGTTTTGCCATGTTCGGCTTGCAGATCGGCGCTCACGTCCGCCTTGCCAGCGAACGAGACAGGGGAGTGGAATATCTTGCCCCATTGCTGCAGATCCAGCTTGGTCGCCTGCAGTTGGAGGCGGCTGCTCTGGCCCGGTTCGCGGCCCCACTGGCCACTCAGGCTGAGAGTGCCCTCATCCGGCAGCGAGCTGGTGAGTTTTCCCAGTTGCCAGGAGCTGGGGGTCAGCTCCCCATCCAGCTCGCCGTTGCGGGCGCTGAGGCCATCCCACACCAGCTCGAACCACTTGCTCTCGATACGGGCACGGCCGAGCAGCGGGCCTGGCTGGTTATCGCGCAGGGCGAGATCGCTCAGATAGAGCTGCCAGCCGGTCAGCGACAGGGGCAGGGTATCGTCGAAGGAGAGCACCTTGAGCTTGTCGAACGCCAGCTTGCGGATATCGACCTGCTGCGGGCGCCAGCTCTGCCAATCCTGCCACCACCCCTGTGGCAGGCTGATATCCATGCCGCTCAGCGCCACGTCTTTCAGGGTCAGCTTCTGCTGCTGGCTATCGAGGGAGAGCTCGACATTGAACGCCCCTTCATAGGCCTTGCCCTGCAGTTCGCCGTCGATCTGCTGGGGCGAGAAGGCGAGCTTGCCCTTGATCTCCTCCAGCTGGAACAGGCCGCGGCCCATGTCCCCCAGGGTGCCGCTCAGATAGCCGGTGGGCTGGTTGCCCGCCTGCCAGTTGAAGGCGGTGAGTTGGCCGCTGAAGTTGTTGAAGGAGAGCTCTTGATTGATGTCGTTGAGGCTGACGCCGTCCAGCTGGCCGCGATCCAGCGACACGCTTTGCAACGGGAAGCGCAGTGGGAAGCCTTGCTGAGTCAGATCCCCCAGCTCCACCCGCATGCCGCGCGCCTTGAGATCGTGCAGTTGCAGGGTGCGGGCGGGCCAGTCCAGTACCATGCCGGTCTCCAGCAGACCGTCAAACAGGTTGGTCACCAGCTTGTCGGTGCGCAGCACTTCCCCCTCCAGCCGTCCTTGCAGGTTGAGACGGGCGAAGGTGAACTGCGGAGTCTCCAGCTGGCCGATATTTAGGCTCAGGTTGGCCTGTGGCTGTCGTTTCGGGTCGATCAGCTCCCAGTCACTCAGGGTGGCGTTGAGACCGCGCAGGGTCAGCTCGGGGCTCTCCAGACTGAGGCGATCGATAGTGCTGTCACTGATGGTGAGGGAGTGCACCGGCAGGTTCGGCAGTTTGTTGGGCAGCGGCAGCTTGATGGCGGGGCGAATGAGATCGAGATGGGCGATGCGCACGTCGCGGCTCAGCCAGTCGATGCTCTCGATCTCCAGATAGATCTTGTCGAGGGAGACCGCATCGCCGTAACGCACCTGCTCAGCCAGCAGGGTGTAGGGGTGCAGCGGGTTGAACACCAGTCGCCCTATGGTGACCGGCACGCCGCTCTGCTGGCTGATCCAGCTGGCGATGGGGCCTTTGGCGCGCTCGGCGTCGAACAGGCCGAGGGCAACCCAGACAAACAGCAGCAGGAAGGCGAAGGTGTAGAGCAGGCCGCGTAGCCAGGAATTCATGGTTGCTTTCCTCCTGTTTTGGGATGTGTTGTCAGGCGTTTGAGTAGTGGTCTCGCAGACCGAGCCAACGGCTAATCAAGGGTTCGACATGACTCGGATGCCTATCCATAAGGACATGTACCCATCTTCTGCATCTACCTCGATCAGGCATTGGAATAGTGATCCCGTAAGCCGAGCCAACGGCGAATCAAGGGTTCGACATGGCTTGGGTGCCTATCCATGAGGAAGCGCGCCATTTTTTGCACCTGCGGAATAAGCGGCTGATCCCGCACCAGATCAGCGATCTTGAGATCGGCCAGGCCGGTCTGGCGGGTGCCGAGCAGTTCCCCCGGGCCGCGCAGTTCCAGATCGCGCTGGGCGATGAGGAAGCCGTCGTTGGTCTCCCGCAGCACCCCGAGCCGGCTCTGGGCCGTCTTGGACAAGGGGGCATGATAGAGCAGCACGCAGTGAGAGGCTACCGCGCCCCGGCCAACCCGCCCACGCAACTGGTGCAACTGCGCCAGCCCGAGCCGTTCCGGGTTCTCGATGATCATCAGGCTGGCGTTGGGCACATCCACCCCCACTTCGATGACGGTGGTGGCGACCAGCAGTTGCAGTATGCCCGCCTTGAACTCCTCCATCACCCGCTGTTTCTCGACCGGGCGCATCCGGCCGTGCACCAGCCCGATATGCAGACCGGGCAACAGGTTCTGCAGCTCGGCAGCGGTATCCTCGGCGGCCTGACACTCCAGCACCTCCGACTCCTCGATCAGGGTGCAGACCCAGTAGGCCTGCTTGCCCTCGGTGCAGGCGAGTTTGACCCGCTCGATCACGTCGCCGCGACGGCTGTCGGGCAGCGCCACCGTGGTGATAGGGGTTCGGCCCGGCGGCAGCTCGTCGATGACCGAGGTATCGAGGTCAGCATAGGCGGTCATCGCCAGGGTGCGGGGGATTGGGGTGGCGGTCATGATGAGTTGATGAGGATGTACCCCTTCACGCTCCCCTTTCTCACGCAGGGCTAGGCGCTGATGCACCCCGAATCTGTGCTGTTCATCGATGATGACCAGCGCCAGACGCTGGAACACCACCTGCTCCTGAAAGATGGCGTGGGTGCCCACCACCATCTTGACGCTGCCATCTTTGATCGCGGCCAGCGACTCTTCCCGCGCCTTGCCTTTCTGTTTGCCCGCCAGCCAGCCGACTCCGATGCCGAGCGGCTCCAGCCACTTGGCGAAGTTGATGGCGTGTTGTTCGGCCAGCAGCTCGGTCGGCGCCATCAAGCCCACCTGACAGCCATTGCCGATAGCCTGCAGGGCGGCCAGCGCCGCGACCAGGGTCTTGCCGGAGCCCACATCCCCCTGCACCAGCCGCATCATGGGGTGGCTCTGTTGCAGATCCTTGCTTATCTCGGCCACCACCCGACTCTGGGCGCCGGTGGGCTTGAACGGCAGGGCGCCGAGCAGTTTCTCGACCAGCGCGGGCGCCGGTTTGAGGGCGCGGGCCAGCTGGGTTTGTGCCTGAGCACGCACCTTCAAGACCGAGAGGTTGTGCGCCAGCAGCTCCTCCAGCACCAGCCGCTGCTGGGCCGGATGCTGGCCGCTTTCCAGCAGCGGCAGCGCTACCGAGGGGGGCGGGCGGTGCAGCAATTTCAGGGCAGCGGCCAGTTCAATCTGGTGGGGATAGAGGCCAGCGGGCAGCAGCTCCTCCACGCCATAGAGGTCTAGCTGAGCCAGCGCCTGATCGGTGAGGTTGCGCAGGGTGAGTTGGCGCAGCCCTTCGGTGGTCGGGTAGACGGGGGTGAGCGCCTCTTCGGTCTGGCCGGCCTGCTCCTCGCCGAGCAGCTTGTACTCGGGGTGGGCCATCTCCAGCCCGTATTTGCCGGGGCGCACCTCGCCAAAGCAGCGGATCAGACGGCCTGCCGCCAGACTGTTTTTCTGGGCTGCGGTGAAGTTGAAGAAGCGCAGGGTGAGGGTGCCGGTGCCATCGCTGATGCGACAGACCATCATGCGGCGGCGCCCCATCACCAGCTGAGTGTCCTGGATTTCGCCCTCGACGGCGCCGTGCAGGCCTGGCGGCAGATCGCCGATGGGCCACACCTGGGTGCGGTCCTCGTAGCGCAGGGGAAGGTGGAACAGCAGATCCTGTACCGTGGCCAGCCCCAGCCGCTCGAGCTTCTCCAGCATCTTGCTGCCGACACCCTTGAGGCTATCGAGAGGAATTTTATCCAATTTCATCAATTAGATGCCCGAAAACACTGTAAATATGTCCAGATGATAGGGGTTGTTGAGGGGCCGATGCAAGCCGAGTTGCTGCTGGCTGGACCGTCAAGGCGGGGGAAACGGCGGATATAACAAAGGCCTGCCGAAAACGGGAGGCCTTTGTGTGGCTGCCAACAGGCAAGGTGCGGGCGCATGGCGCCCAAGGTCAGATGATGCGCTTGAGCAGCAGGTGGGCCTTAACCCGGTGGATCCGTCCCAGCAGCTTGCGCACCTGTTCCGGGTAGTCCTGGATCTGCTCCACCTGATCGAAGTGACTGATCCGCTTGGTGTTGGTCAGGATGTTATCCCGCTCCGCGTTGAACTGGGGACGCAGCAGGTGGCGACGATCGTGTACCAGCAGGCCGTTCTCCAGATCCAGCGCCCAGGCGCGGGGGTTGAGGTTGTTGCCGGTGAGCAGGGCCCACTCGTCATCCACGAAGATCCCCTTGAGATGGTAGGAGTTGCGCTCGCAACACCAGAGCATCAGGTTGAGGCGACCGTCGTCGATGTGGCGCTGGTTGCGCTCGGCAAACTTGCGCAGGTTGGTCTCGTAGAGATAGGGCAGGCCACCGATGGTGGAGAACTTCTCTTCCGGCGGAATGAAGAAGTCGTTGGCGGTCTTGTCGCCCACTACGATGGTGACTTTGCAACCGCGCTGCAGCAGATCCTCGATATCCTTGCTCAACTCCTTGGGGGGGTTGAAGTAAGGGGTGCAGATGAAGATCTCCCGCTCGGTGGCGCGCACCAGATTGCGGATCATCAGGTTGAGCTGATTGTTGCGCTTGCCCAGACCCACCATGGGGGTGACGGCCACCTCCTGAGTGTTGACCGGCATGGTGCTGAAGCGGTACTGGCTCTGGCGCAGGTTCTGCTTGAAGCGGCGGATCGGCCCCTTCAGCTGTTTGGCGCTGGGGATGTCGCTGTGATCCAGTCGCTGCACCGCGTCGCTCTTCACGAACAGGTCATCCACATAGTTGACCATGCTGCGGGCCAGCTCCGGGCTGGTGATCTGGTGATAGCGATCGAAGCGGTAGCGATCCTGCTGGTGCAGGTAGATGTCGTTGAGGCTGGCGCCGGAGTAGAGCACCACATCATCGAAGATGAAGCCCTTGAGGTGGAGCACGCCGAGCAGCTCGCGCCCTTTGACCGGCACGCCGTAGATTTCGATCTGGTGCTCGTGTTCGGCAGCCATGGCCTGATACATCAGGTGGTTGCCGCCCTGCTTGCCCTTGCCGATCAGGCCGCGCTGGGCACGGTGGAAGTCGACGAACAGCTTGATGTCGAGGGCCGGATTGCGCTGCTTGGCGGCGTAGAGGGCGGAGAGGATCTCCCGGCCTGCTTCGTCATCCTGCAGATAGAGCGCGACCAGATAGATGCGCCGGGTGGCACTGGCGATAAGCGCAAGAATGCGGCGTTTGAAATCCTGGGCGCTGTAGAGCACTTCAAACTGATCCGCTGCGACGGCGATCTGGGGCAGGCGCGCCAGCAGTTGTCGATAATGGGCCGATGAATGCATAGATAAACCTGAAATCACGGGGTTAAGCGTTCCACTCGGAGCGATGAATAGGCGATTCTAGCAATCTCGCCCTCTCAGCCAAAGAAAGAATCATCAGAAAGATGAAAAAGGCCTCACGAGTGAGGCCTTTTTGTCAGCATTTTGCCCTTGTCAGAGGAAGCTGTAGATGATCATCGCCATCACGCCGCCGGTGGTGCCGATGATGGTCTCCATCACGGTCCAGGTCTGCAGGGTCTGCTTCTCGGTCAGGCCAAGGTAGCGGTTCGCCAGCCAGAAACCGGAGTCGTTGACGTGGGAGAGCACGATGGCACCGCCGCCGATGGCGATGGTGACGGCAGCCAGCTGGGCACCGTTCAGGCCGAGCGGCTCCAGCATCGGCAGCACCAGACCACAGGCGGTCAGCATGGCGACGGTGGCAGAGCCCTGAATCACCCGCACCGCGGCAGCCAGAATGAAGGCCAGTGCGACGATGGGCAGACCGGAGTCGGCCAGCATGTTGCCAAGGGCGGCACCCACACCGGAATCAACCAGCACCTGCTTGAACACGCCACCGGCACCAGTCACCAGAATGATGACACCGGCAGGCTGGATGGCGCTGTTGCAGACGCTCATCACCTCGTCACGGGACATGCCGCGGCGAATACCCAGCAGATAGAAGGCGGCCAGACAGGCGACCATGATGGCGGTGAAGGGGTGGCCGATGAACTCCAGCCAGTTGTGCAGGGTAGAGCCCGCCTCGACGAAGCGACCGACGATGGTCTTGAGGCCGATTAGCAGCAGCGGCAGACCGATGAGGCCCATGGCCAGCCCGAAGGAGGGCAGGGATTTGCTGTCATCGTGGACGCTGTTCTGGGCATCGGCAGGCAGCGGCACATCGACGATCTTGCTGATGAAGTCACCGAACAGCGGGCCAGCCAGGATCAGCGCCGGTACGGCGGCGATCAGGCCGAACAGAATCATGTAGCCGAAGTCGGCACCCAGCTGGGATGCCACCAGGATCGGGCCTGGCGCCGGGATAAGGAAGGCTTGGCAAGTGGCGATACCGGCCAGCAGGGCGATACCGATCTTCACCACGCTGCCGCCGCCACGACGGACGATGGCGAAGGCGACGCCGATCAGCAGCACCACGGCCACATCAAAGAAGAGCGGCAGGGCGCAGACAAAGCCGGTCAGGGCCATGGCCCAGTTGGCGCGCTTGACGCCAAACTTGCCGAGCAGGGTGTGGGCTACCCGGTCGAGAGCACCGGTCACTTCCATCACCTTGCCGAACATGGCGCCCAGCGCCACCACTACCGCGACGAAACCGAGGGTGCCACCCATCCCTTTCTGGATGGTGTTGGCGATGTCGGCCGGGTTCATGCCAGCGGCAAGGCCCGCCACCATGGAGACCAGGATCAGGGCTACCACGGCGTGGAGCCGGGCCTTCATCACCAGGAAGAGCAGCAGCACAATCGAGCCGGCGGCTGTCATGATCAGGGAGAGGTCAGACATTGTTATGCGTTCCTTTTTCCAAGTTCAGTCGTGACACCTTGCCGATCCGTCGGCAAACCATATCTTTATGATTTATTTAGATTTATGGCAAGGGCTCAACATCATATGCCCAGGTGACTATGGGTTTGCTCAGTCTGTGGCAGACTTCACATTTTCAATCGTTACCGGTAACATGTTACCGGTAACGTGTTAGATTAGAACCCATCAACAGCTGGTTTTTTGAAAAGTGGGACAGAGGTCAAATTATGGCGGGTAAGTGCATTATCGTGATGGGTGTGTGTGGTAGCGGCAAATCCAGCGTGGGTCTGAAAGTGGCCGAGGCGCTGGGCGCCAAGTTCATCGATGGTGATGACCTGCACCCCAAGGCCAACATTCAGAAGATGGCTGGCGGCAACCCCCTCAACGATGAGGATCGTGCCCCCTGGCTGGAGCGGATCCGCGACGCCGCCTACAGTCTCGAGCAGAAGAACGAGACCGGCATCATTGTCTGTTCTGCCCTCAAAAAGAAGTACCGCGACCAGATCCGTGAAGGCAACGAGTCGGTCAGCTTCATCTTCCTCGATGGCAGCCAGCCGCTGATCCTCGAGCGGATGCGTGCCCGCAAGGGCCATTTCATGCGTGAAAGCATGGTACAAAGTCAGTTCGATACTCTGGAGCGCCCGGATGGCGAAGCCGGTGTATTCCACATTGATATAGACGGCACCTTCGAACAGGTGGTTGACCGCGCCGTCACAGCATTGGAGCAAGCCCAATGATTCATCAGGTAATTTCCGACGTCACCGCCCGCATCCGCGAGCGCAGTGTCGCCCGTCGTCAGGCATTTCTGGCCCGCATCCAGCGTCAGGCAGAGCAGGGCAAGACCCGCGCCGCGCTGGCCTGCGGCAACCTGGCCCACGCCGTGGCCGCCTGCAGCAGTGACGAGAAGGGTCGCATTCTCGATATGACCCGCGCCAACGTCGGCATCGTCACCGCCTACAACGACATGCTGAGTGCCCATCAGCCCTATCAGGGCTATCCGGACATCATCAAGGGCGCGCTGGCCGAACTTGGCCACAGTGCTCAGGTTGCCGGTGGCGTTCCCGCCATGTGCGACGGCGTGACTCAGGGTCAGCCGGGGATGGACATGTCCCTCTTCTCCCGCGATCTGATTGCTCAGGCAACCGCGCTGTCGCTCTCTCACAACACTTTCGATGCCACCCTGCTGCTCGGCATCTGCGACAAGATCGCTCCGGGCCAGATCATGGGTGCCCTCTCCCACGCCCACCTGCCGACGGCGTTTGTTCCTGCCGGCCCGATGGCGAGCGGCATCAGCAACGACGAGAAGGTGAAGGTTCGCCAGCAGTACGCCGCCGGTGAAGTGGGCCGCGACGCCCTGCTGCAGATGGAGTGCGGCGCCTACCATGCGGCGGGCACCTGCACCTTCTACGGTACCGCCAACACCAACCAGCTGGTGTTCGAGGCCATGGGCCTGATGCTGCCGGGCTCTGCCTTCGTCCACCCGCACAGCGAACTGCGCCATGCCCTGACCGTTGAGGCGGCACGCCGCATCAGCGCCATGATCCCGGGCTCCCCCGCCTATCGCCCGCTGAGCGAAGTGCTGGATGAGCGCTCGCTGGTCAACGGTCTGGTGGCCCTGCTCGCCTCCGGCGGCAGCACCAACCACAGCATCCATATGGTGGCGCTGGCTCGTGCCGCCGGTCTGGTTCTGACCTGGGATGACATCAGCGATCTCTCCGACGTGGTGCCGCTCTTGGTTCGCATGTACCCGAACGGCCCGGCCGACGTCAACGCCTTCGAACAGGCGGGCGGTGTGCCCGGTCTGATGCGCCGTCTGGCCGAAGAGGGGCTGATCCACATGGATGCCACCCCGGTCTTTGGCGAGATGCAGGATTACCTCAGCCGTCCGGCACTGGTGGATGGCCAGCTGGTATGGCAGCCGGTCGGCGAGAGCGGCGATGCGAGCGTGCTGTCGCTTTCCGGCAGCGTATTCCAGGCCACCGGCGGCACTAAGCTGCTGGCGGGCAATCTGGGCCGGGCCGTGGTCAAGGTCTCCGCCGTGGCTCCCGAGTATCGGGTGATTGAAGCGCCGGCGCGGGTCTTCTCCTCCCAGCATGCGGTGGAAGCGGCCTACAAGGCGGGTGATCTCAATCAGGATGCCGTGATCGTGGTGCGCCACAATGGCCCTGCCGCCAACGGCATGCCGGAGCTGCACAAGCTGATGCCGGTGCTCGGCAACCTGCAGAAGGCGGGTTACAAGGTGGCGCTGGTCACCGATGGCCGTCTCTCAGGTGCTTCCGGCAAGATCCCGGCCGCCATCCACGTCACCCCGGAAGCGCTGCACGGCGGGGCCATCGGCCTGCTGGCTGATGGCGACCTGCTGCGGGTTGATGCGGTAAACGGCAGCCTCGACTGCCTGACCGATTTGAGTGGCCGTACCCAGGCCGAGATTGACCTCACTCCGGAACAAGAGGGGTGGGGCCGTGAACTGTTCAGCGTGATGCGTCGCGCGGTATCGAGCGCCGAGTGTGGCGCTACCATCTTTGACTAAGGAAGAGCTATGCAGAACTGGAAAGTGACCCCGGCCGAGGTGTTTGCCGCCTCCCCGCTGGTACCCGTGATGGTTATCAACGAGCTGGATCAGGCCCTGCCGATGGCCAAGGCGCTGCTCGACGGCGGCATCTCTGTCTTCGAAATCACCCTGCGCACCCCGGTGGCGCTCGATGCCATCGCCCTCATCGCCAAGGCGATGCCGGATGCCATGGTCGGTGCCGGTACCGTGCTCAACTGCGCGCAGTTTGACGCTGCCGTGGCAGCCGGTGCCCGTTTCGTCATCTCCCCGGGGATGACGCCGGCCCTGCTGGCTCACGCAGCCAAGAGCACTGCACCGCTGATCCCGGGTGTGGCTACTCCGTCTGAAGTGATGCAGGCGCTGGAAGCAGGCTATGACCACCTGAAGTTCTTCCCGGCCGAAGCGAACGGCGGCACCAAGGCGCTCTCCGCCATTGCCGCGCCGCTGCCCCAAGTGAAGTTCTGCCCGACCGGCGGTATCGGCCCGAAAAACGTGGCCGACTATCTGGCGCTCAAATGCGTTGCCACTGTCGGCGGCTCCTGGATGCTGCCGGCCGATGCGGTCAAGAGCGGCAACTGGGAAGAGGTGACTCGCCTCTCTCGCGAAGCGGTTGAGTTGGTAAAACGCTAAGCGTCAGTTGTGCAGAAAACCAAACAGGCCACCCTCGGGTGGCCTGCTTCTTTTGGCCATTCTGACAGCGGAAAAGCCATTTACAGGGTGCCGTCTGCTCCCTTATGGTCGTGGTCGGTTTCTTATCCGGCTGGCCGATATGTCCTTTCTCCATCGCCCCTGCCCGCAAGGGCACTTCACTCCGCTGCACTGTCATCCGCAAGCCCAGTATTGCTACATGCACGAAGGTGGCGGCGTTATCACCGGCGGTGCTGCCAGCGAGCTGCTGGTTGCCGGCCAGCTCTGCTTTATTCCGGCGGGCTGGGAGCACGAGTTTCGCGTGCTGCGCCACTCTCGCCTGTCGCTTATCTATACCGATTCGTCCGCATCAGCCCCTTTTGGTCTGCGGCAGGTAACGCCGCTGCTGGCAGGGCTTTTTGCCCGCCTGAGCGATCTGGAGGAGGGGACCGAGCAGGAGGCCTATCTGACAGTGATTGGCCACGAGTTGGCGCGAGCTGCTCCGCAAGCAGCCCAGCCTGCGCTGGCGGCCAACCTCGACCCGCGCCTGCTGCGGGTGCTGGAGCGTTTCTGTCAGGCACCCTCCATCAACACCATGCTTGCCGAGCTGGCAATGGATTGCGGCGCTTCGCTGCGCACTCTCAACCGGCTTTTCCTCCAGCAGCTGGGTTGTACCTTCCGCCAGTGGCGAGAGCAGGTGGTGATGGGGCGGGCCCGTCAGTTGCAGTATCAGGGGTTCACATCGGTGCAGATTGCCGACCTGCTCGGTTACGAAGATCCCGCCGCCTTCTCCCGCGCGCTCCAGCGCTTCGCCCGGCGTGGCTCAGCGTCGTGAACCTATGTCGGCATCCTGCTTGCTGCCGCTCAGCAGGCAGGTCACCTCGTCGGTATGGCAGATCTTGCCGTCGCGAAAGGTGAAGAGACCGCTCACCTTGCAGACCAGCGGGGCGCCATCGTGGCGGGTAGATCGCACCACATGGGTCGAGTGCACCCTGTCCCCTTGCGCGATTGTGGCGACGAACTCGATAGTGGCTTCGGCCAGATGAGCTCTCAGCGCCGCAATGTGCTGGCAAAAGGCAATGTAGTCGAGCTGCTCGCCATTCACTTGCTGGCAGTAGTCCGGGGTGAACCACTGGTCGAGCTCGGCCAAGGTAAAACGAGGATCGCAGACAACGCGCTGCAGGCAGGCTCGCAATCGTTCGGTGTTGTTCATTTTCTGCTCCTGAAATGTGGCTGTAATGCCGGGCCAGCATAGAGCAGAGGATGGTGATAAGAGGTTGCAGTATGCGCCATCATTGCGGGTAAACACGCCATGATGGCTGGAGGGTTAGCCCAGACTCTCCCCGACATAGAGGGAGAAGCCGATATCCTTGCGGGTGTCGGGTTGGGATTGGCCGTTGAGACGCGCCAGCAGCATGGTGGCCGCCTCCCGGCCGATCGCTTCCCGCGGGGTGGCGATACTGGCCAGTTTGGGGGTCATGGCGTGGCCGATGTCGAGAGCGTTGCAACCGGCGATGGCGATCTGCTGGGGCACCGGGATCCACTTGGCCTGACACTGCAGCAGAGCACCCACCGCCAGGTCATCGTTGGTGCAGAACAGGCCGTCGAGGTCGGGATAGCGTACCAGCGCCTGATCCAGCAGCTCGCCCCCCAGAGTGAAGCTGGAGGATTGTTCGGTCAGCAGATGCTGGCCGGTGAGGCCGAAGTCGGTCATCGCCTGATAGTAACCCTCCATCCGCAGCTGGGTACGCACGTCGAGCCGCGCCCCCAGATAGACCACCTTGCGCCGGCCCCGGTGCAGCATCTCTGTTACCATGGCCCGGGCGGCGGCTCTATGGTCCATGCCGACCACCATGTCGATGGGGGTTTGCGGCAGATCCATGGTCTCCACCACCGGAATGCCGGCGGTGGCGATCATCTTACGGGTGCGCTCGGTGTGCTGGCTGTCGGAGAGGATCAGCCCATCCACGTGATAGGAGAGCAGGGACGCGACTTGCTCCTCCTCCCGCTCCGGGCTGTAGCCGTAGTGGGCCAGCAGGGTCTGGTAACCGGCCGGTCGGGTCACCGACTCGATGCCGTGGATCACCGCCGAGAAGACCTGGTTGGAGAGGGAGGGGATCAGGATGCCGATCGCCTTGCTGGTCGCATTGGAGAGAATATCCGGCGCCCGGTTGGGGATATAACCCAGCTCTTCCACCACAGCCGCGATCCGCTCGCGGGTCCCCTCCGCTACGGTCTGCGGGTCGCGCAGATAGCGGCTGACAGTCATCTTGGTCACGCCGGTCTGGTCGGCGATATCTTGCAGGGTGGGGCGGCGCTTGCGGGTGGGGCTCATAGGGGTGTCCAGCGTGGATGTTACATGTAACATTACCGTTTTTGACGGATAAAGTCAGCATATGAAGCCGTTTTTGCAGGAGTTTTCCGATGATCAGAGGCAAGCAGTTCGTGGATGTCCGGTTCGAGCAACAGGATGTGGAGGGGGAACAGTTCTCGGAGTGCCGCTTTATCGGCTGCAACTTCTCCTGGCTGGACTTGAGCGATAGCCGCTTCATTGACTGCAGCTTCTACGATCGGGAGAGTGAACGGGGCTGCCTGTTGCAGGGTTGCGAGCTGCGCGAGGCCAGCTTCCTGCGCTGCGATCTCACCATGGCCGATTGCAGCCGCAGCCAGTGTCTGGGGCTGGAGATGCGCGACTGTCAGGCGGTCGGCATCAACTTCAGCCATGCCAGCTTCGCCAACCAGATCACCGCCAAAAGCTACTTCTGCGAGGCCCATCTGACCGGTAACAACTTCAGCTACGCCAGCTTCGAGGGCTGCCTGCTGGAGAAGTGCGAGCTGACCTGCAACCGTTGGCAGGGGGCCAACCTGTTTGGTGCCTCGCTGGCGGGTTCCGATCTCAGCGGCTCCGAGTTTGGTCAGATTGACTGGACCAGCTTCAAGCTGCAGGGCTGCGATCTGCGCCAGTGCGATCTGCCGGGGCTGGATCTGCGCCGGGTCGATCTGCAGGGAGTACAGATCAACGAGGATCAGCAGCAGACCTTGCTTGAGCAGATCGGTCTGGTTGTCTTCCCCTGAGCCGAGCGAAAAATTAGGTAATTTTTCATCAAATTAGGCCGACAGTGGGTAGGGCGCTCCTGAAACGACAAAAGCCTGCGTGATGCAGGCTTTTGCTAGTGAGCGTGTGATGGCTTGTCGGCAGGGTTAACTCAACCCTTGGCCAGCCATTTGGTCGGGTTGATGGCCTCGCCCTGATAGCGAATTTCGAAGTAGAGGCCCGGTCTGTCCTGACCGCCGCTGTCACCGACCAGCGCTACCGGTTCACCCTGTTCCACATTCTGGCCAACCTGACGCAGCAGCGACTGATTGTGACCGTAGAGGCTCATATAGCCTTTACCGTGGTCGATCACCAGCAGCATACCGAAGCCGTCGAGCCAGTCGGCGTAAACCACTTGTCCCGGTGCGACCGCCTTTACCTGGGTTCCTTCGCTGGCGCCGATCAGGGTGCCTTTCCACTTGAGCTGGGCGGTGCGCGGCGAGCCGTAGGCGATGAGGATCGGCCCCTGTACCGGCCAGCGCAGGCTGCCATTGGTCTTGAGCCCGCTGTAGTAACCTGCGGTCCCAATCCCAGAGCCTCGCTCCGGTTTGGTACTGGACATCTCTTCGACCGGTTCTGCCGGTTTGACGGTTTTGTTCTGCTGGGCGGCAAGTCGTTGTTGCTCGGCGCGGCGCTGCTCGGCCAGCTTGCGCTGACGCTCCTGTTCCGCTTTCAGCTTGGCCAGCCGTTCCCGTTCGGCCCGTTCGCGGCGCTCCTGCTCTTCCCGCTGGCGGCGCAGCTCCTCCAGCCGGGCTTTCAGCGCCTTCTCCGCCTTGACCAGCTTGGAGAGCTTCTGCTCGTCATCCTGTACCGACTGCTGCAACTGGTTGCGCACCTTGGCCCGGCTCTGCTGGCTGGCCAGCAGGGTCTGGTGATGCTCTTGCTGTTCGGCAAGCAGGGTTTGCAGTCTGGTCTCGGTCTCTTTGGTTGCCTGCTGGTTTTTCGCCAGCTTGTCGCGGGTGGCGCGCAGGGCGTCGATGGCCTCGATGCGGGCCTTGTTGAGGTAGTCGTAGTAGTCGAGGGAGCGGCTCAGTTTGGCCGGATCCTGCTGATTGAGCAGCAGTTTCAGGTAGTCGTGGTTGCCCGCCTGAAAGGCGCTCTCCGCCTGTTTGGCCAGCAACTGCTTTTGATGTTTGGCTTGAACTTCCAGCGCCAGCTTGTCTTTTTGCAGGGTCGCCAGCGTCTGCTGGTTCTGCTTCAACTGTTGCCTGGTCTGGTTGAGTTTGGCGGCGGCAGCCGAGATAGCCTGCTCGTCAGCCTTGAGCTGGGTATTGAGCTTGGCAAGCTCCTGCTTGCTGAGCTTGATGGTCTTCTGTTGCTCTTTGATCTGGGACTGCATGGTCCCCAGCTGCTGATTGGCGGCCAAAGCCGGTGTGCTGGCGCCAAACGACAGGCAAAAAAACAGCGCGCCGGCCAACAGGCCGACGCGACTGGTTTTCTGTGAAATAACTTCGCATCCCCGCATGGGGAAGGATTATTTCAGAATCATCAGGGGCTTGCCAGTCATTTCCGGCGGCACCGGCAGACCCATCAGGGTCAGCATGGTGGGGGCCAGATCGGACAGTTTGCCACCTTCAACTACCTCGGCTTTGCGACCGAAATAGATGAGAGGAACCGGCAGATTGGTGTGGGCGGTGTGGGCCTGACCAGTCTCTTCGTCCAGCATCTTCTCGGCGTTACCGTGGTCGGCAGTGATCAGGCACTCGCCACCCACTTCGGCCAGGGCGTCGGTGACGCGACCGATGCAGTGGTCAACGGCTTCACAGGCTTTGACGGCGGCATCGAATACACCGGTGTGACCAACCATGTCGCCATTCGGGTAGTTACAGATGATGACGTCGTACTTGCCGCTCTTGATGGCCGCAACCAGCTTGTCGGTCAGCTCTTCGGAGCTCATCTCAGGCTGCAGGTCATAGGTCGCCACTTTCGGGCTGGCCACGATCTCGCGATCTTCGCCGGTGAAGCAGGACTCCTCGCCACCGTTGAAGAAGAAGGTGACGTGAGCATACTTCTCGGTTTCGGAGATGCGCAGCTGGGTCTTGCCCTGCTTGGCCAGCCACTCACCCAGGGTGTTGACCAGAGCGGTCGGCGGGTAGGCACAGGCAGTTTTGATGTCGGCCGCGTATTCGGTCAGCATCACGAAGTTCAGCTTAGGCTCGACTGCACGAGCGAAGCCGGTGAAGTCGGTGTCAACGAAGGCGCGGGTGATTTCACGGGCGCGGTCGGCACGGAAGTTCATGAAAATCAGCGCATCGCCATCTTCCATAGGTGCAGCTTCGCCGATGCGGGTCGCTTTGACGAACTCGTCGTTCTCGTCGCGGGCATAAGCGGCAGCCAGTGCTTCGGTGGCGCTCTCGGCGGTGAACTCGCCCTTGCCCTGGGTCATCAGGTCATAGGCTTGCTGCACGCGATCCCAGCGGTTGTCACGGTCCATGGCGAAGTAACGGCCGATCATGGAGGCGAAACGACCCTTGCCCAGCTTGGCGAACAGGGCATCGAACAGCTCGATGGAGGACTGGGCGGAGCGCGGCGGAACGTCGCGGCCATCCAGGAAGGCGTGCAGGTAGATCTTCTCGGCGCCACGCTTGGCTGCCATTTCGATCATGCCCATGATGTGCTCTTCGTGGCTGTGTACGCCACCCGGGGACATCAGGCCCATGATGTGAACGGCTTTGCCGTTGGTCACGGCAGCGTCAACAGCCTTGGCCAGCTCGACGTTCTGGAAGAATTCGCCATCCTGGATGTCTTTGGAGATGCGGGTCAGCTCCTGATAGACGATGCGACCGGCACCGATGTTGACGTGGCCCACTTCGGAGTTGCCCATCTGGCCATCCGGCAGACCGACGTCCAGACCGGAGCCGGAGATCAGGGTGCTGGTGTAGTCACGGGCCAGGCGATCGAGGTTGGGAGTCTTGGCGGCAGCGACGGCGTTGTGCTCTTGCTTGGTGCTATAGCCCCAACCGTCCATGATGACCAGAACCAAAGGTTTCTTAGCTGTTGACATAAGACTATGTCCTCTCGGATTGGAAAAAATGCGGGAAATGAAACTAGCGTAATATTACTACATCTGCCGAAATAGTCACCTGATAGCCAAGGGGCGCTCCCGTGGCCCCGCAAGCTACGCTCTTCCTGCCATGCTCGCAGCCCAATGATGATGGGAGCCTGCTCGCGCTTTGCCGCCAAGATGGCTGATCTTATCAATACCCCCATGTATACTCGGGCCCTTGTCTTGGTCCCTGGATAGTAGAAGATGCAAGAGTATTTGGATTTTGCGGCCCGTAACCCGCTGCTGACCGCAGCCTGGTTGGGTCTGGCTGGCACCCTGGTTTACACCACTGTGCGTGCCCGTTTGTCTCCGGTAAAAACCGTCAACAATCACACTGCGACCCTGCTGATCAACCGCGAGAATGCCACCGTGGTGGATATTCGCAGTCAGGAAGAGTACGCCAAGGGTCATCTGGCCGGTGCCCAGCACCTGCCGCTGACCCAGATCCAGAGCAATAATCTGGGCCCGGTTGAAAAGCATAAAGATGCCCCCATCATAGTGGTGTGCGAGTCGGGAATGACTGCGGGCGGCGCGGGCCGTCAGCTGAGCAAAGCTGGCTTCAAGCAGGTTTACGTGCTCGGCGGTGGCATGGCCCAATGGCGTGCAGAAAATCTGCCGGTAACCAAGAAACGCTGATTTAAGCAGGGCCTGAGCCCACTTATCCATATAACAAGGAATCAAACGAAATGGCTGACGAGATCAACAACCAGGAAGTACAACCGGAATTCCACATCCAGCGTGTTTACACCAAGGATGTCTCTTTCGAAGCGCCGAATACCCCGCACATCTTCCAGAAAGAGTGGCAGCCGGACGTCAAGCTGGATATGGATACCAAGACCAACATCCTGGCTGAGAGCGTGTACGAGGTTGTCCTGACCCTGACCGTAACCTGCAAACTGGAAACCGAAACTGCCTTCCTGTGCGAAGTACAGCAAGCCGGTATCTTCA
Source organism: Aeromonas sp. R1-1 (assembly GCF_040908495.1). NCBI lineage: Bacteria > Pseudomonadati > Pseudomonadota > Gammaproteobacteria > Aeromonadales > Aeromonadaceae > Aeromonas > Aeromonas sp. R1-1. The sequence continues at coordinate 19,509 of NZ_JBFODV010000302.1, forward strand.
CCATCGGCAACCTGCCGGAGCCGCAACTGGCTCACTGCCTGGCTGCCTTCTGCCCGAACATCCTGTTCCCGTATGCCCGCGAAGCCGTGGCCAACATGGTGAGCAAGGGTTCCTTCCCGCAGCTGAACCTGGCACCGGTCAACTTCGATGCCCTGTTTGCCCAGCACATGGCGCAAGCACAGGCCCAGCAGGCGACTGCGGAAGCCTGATAATGGCTGACCAGATCGCTATCTCGGTCTTGGGGGCGGGGTCTTATGGCTCCGCCCTTGCCATTTCTCTGGCGCGCAATGGTCATCCGACCCTGCTGTGGGGTCACGACCCCGCTCATGTCGCCGAGCTGGAACAAGACCGCTGCAACAAGGCATTTTTGCCTGATGTCCCTTTTCCCGCCGATCTGCAGCTGACTGCGGATCTGCAACGTGCGGTACAAGCTGCCCCCGTGCTGCTGCTGGTCGTGCCGAGCCATGTATTTGGCGATGTGCTGACCCGGATCAAACCCTTCCTGCGCCCCGATACCCGTATCGCCTGGGCCACCAAGGGTCTGGAGCCGGACAGTGGCCGTCTGCTGCAGGATGTGGCCCGCGAAGTGCTGGGTGACGAGATACCGCTGGCGGTCATCTCCGGCCCCACCTTCGCCAAGGAGCTGGCTGCCGGTCTGCCGACCGCCATCTCGGTCGCCTCGACTCACGACGAGTTCGCCGACGATCTCTCCCACCTGCTGCACTGTGGCCGCTCGTTCCGGGTCTATACCAATCCGGATTTCGTCGGTCTGCAGCTGGGTGGGGCGGTGAAGAACGTCATCGCCATCGGTGCCGGTCTCTCCGACGGGCTCGGGTTTGGCGCCAATGCCAGAACCGCGCTCATCACTCGGGGTCTGGTGGAGATGCAGCGTCTGGGTGCGGCGCTGGGTGCCGATGCCAAAACCTTTATGGGGATGGCGGGGCTCGGGGATCTGGTGCTCACCTGTACCGACAACCAGTCGCGCAACCGTCGCTTCGGGCTGGCCCTCGGGGCTGGCAAGGATGTGAACACCGCCATGACCGAGATCGGTCAGGTGGTGGAGGGGTATCGCAACACCAAAGAGGTGCATCTGCTGGCGGCCCGCTGCGGCGTCGAGATGCCCATCTGCGAGCAGATCTTCAAGGTGCTCTACGAGGGTAAGAACCCGAAAGAGGCGGCCATCGCCCTGCTGTCGCGAGACAAGAAGGACGAGTAATCTGCCGATTGCCCATGCAAAAGGCTATGTCCCAATTACGTGTTGCATGGGGTGCCCCAGCGCCTCATGCAAACACGCTTTGATATTCACACCCTTCCCATAACGCTCCAGCATCCTGCGCCAACCCAGATAATTCCTCAGGTAGTGCGTCGCCACGCCATGGAAGCGCTCCATCCACTCTTTCAACCGACGGTGATAGCCGTTCACATGCTGAATGTGATACGCGCCGGCCACTCGCTCACCCTGACGATTGCGCACTACTTGATGAGTCACTCCCTGCACTTTACTGAAACTGGCATACACGCCCGCACCATCGCTACACAGCACGGCATCCGGCGAGACAAGGGGCTTTAAGACCGCAATGACTGTTTCGGCATTCATCTTTTCCAACTGAAAATCTGCATGGTGACCTGCACGGTCCTGCACCACCATCACCGGGATGTAATCCGGCCCGGTTCCCCGGGTTCGCCCTTTACCTCCACGACGCCGAGCCAGACGAGGCAATCCCCGTTGCCCCTTGAACGACTCGAGGAAGAAGGTTTCATCGACCTCAACGATACCCTCTTCCCGTGTGGCTTGATGGGCGGCCATGGCACGCAAGAAGCGGTGACGCCAGAGGAAAGCGGTGTTCTTGCTGACCCCGCAGCGCAGCGCTGCCCGGCGGACAGTGAGTCCTTCAATGAGGGCTTGCGCGTAGTCTTCCCAGCACTGCGCTTTACGTAATCTGGCCAAGGGGGTCTTGGTCAGCACGGTACTGGTGCGTAGACAAAGTTTGCAACGGTAGCGACGCAGTCCCCGACTCCATCCCCAGGGGGCCAGCTGATTGGCATCGGCCTGACAATGTGGGCAACCGCTGCATGCAGGTAGCTGGGTATTGAGTGAGGTAATGGTGTGGGGCGCAGTGAGCTCCTGCTGGGCAACACGGCGTTGGCGCAGGGTAAGTTGTGGAAACAGAGACAACAGGTGTTGAAAGGCTGGGGTATCCATGATGGTAGACCTCAAGGTGATGGCCTACTTCAAGCTTAGCCTTTCAACACATAATTGGGACAGCGCC
>NZ_JBFODV010000303.1:0-45170 GCF_040908495.1 Aeromonas sp. R1-1
GCCGTAGCCGTTCATCTCCCGCAGGCTCTTGGGGATGCCGCGATCGCTGAACAGTATGGTGACCTGATGCAGGGATTCCGGATGGCGTGACCAGAAGTCCCAGGCGGCGGTGGCGCTGCGCAGGTTGGTGCGCGGATCCCGCTTCTGGGTGTGGATGAAGTCAGGGAATTTCAGCGGATCGCGGATGAAAAAGACCGGGGTGTTGTTGCCCACCAGATCCCAGTTGCCCTGCTCGGTATAGAACTTGAGAGCGAAGCCGCGCACGTCGCGTTCGGCATCGGCGGCGCCTTTCTCACCGGCCACGGTGGAGAAGCGCAGGAAGATCGGGGTCTGCTTACCGATGGCGCTGAACAGATCGGCCTTGCTGAACTGGCTGATGTCGTGGGTCACGGTAAAGGTGCCGTAGGCGCCCGAGCCCTTAGCGTGAACCACCCGCTCGGGAATGCGCTCGCGGTCGAAGTGGGCGAGTTTCTCCATCAACCAGATATCTTGCATCAGGATGGGGCCGCGCGGGCCGGCGGTGAGGCTGTTGTTGTTGTCGACGACGGGGGCGCCGTTGGCGCTGTGCAGGGTCTTGTCAGTCATGGCTTCTCTCCTTTTGTTGATATGGGGTCAGCCTACGGATCTGCGCCGTGCTCGGCCAATGGGCCTTTCCTCGCCCTTTGATAGGCAAGACAAATGGGTGTTGCTGGGGGATGTGTAACCGCGCCGGATATTGCATGATGGTGGTTTCGAGAAGGAGCCTCATATGCAGATTACTATCCGTCATGCCGAACCCGCTGATGCCCCCGCCTTGCGGGATCTCTATGCCATGCCCAATGCTCAGGCGGGCACTTTGCACCTGCCCACACCTCCCCTTAGCCAGTGGCAGAAGCGGTTGGAGAGCGACAGCGTGGTGGCACTGGTCGCCGACGTTGACGGCCTGCTGGTAGGCCAGCTATCGCTGCTGGTTGAGCCCAATCCGAGACGCAAGCATGTGGCCTGTATCGGCATGGGAGTGCGGGATGACTGGGCTGGCAAGGGGGTTGGCTCTGCCCTGATGGCCGCGGCGCTGGATCTGGCCGATAACTGGCTCAACCTGCATCGGATTGAGCTGACCGTCTATACCGACAATGAGGCCGCACAGGCGCTCTATCGCAAGTTCGGTTTCACGCAGGAGGGGCGGGCCCGTGACTATGCCTTCCGCCAAGGGCGTTATGTGGATGCGCTCTATATGGCCAGAGTTGCGGGGAGCGTCAGTCGCTAACGGCATGGTCGACTATCAGGCCAGATTGCGCCCGGTGATCCGGGCGCTGGAGCAGAATCCCGATCTCTCCATCGAAACGCTGGCAAGCAGTGCCTGCTTGTCTTTCTACCATTTTCACCGGGTGTTTACGGCTGTGGCGGGGGAGACGCCCGGGGAGATGTGTCGTCGTCTGCGCATCCAGCGGGCTGCTTGGCAGCTCTGCTATACCGATGCCAGTGTCACGGCCATTGCGTTGGGGGCGGGGCTCGCCAGCTCCCAGGCGTTTGCCAAGGTATTTCGCCGTTACTATGGTTGCACGCCGGGAGAGTTTCGCCGCGACAAGAGCAAGAATGGACACTTGATGAGCAAGGATGGACACGCACTTGTGCAGCCGAATCCTTATGCTGAGGGTCACTCATCAGCAAGGAGCAATACCATGAAAACCATCGAGATGGACGCCCGTACTCTGGCCTATATGCGTGTCACCGGCCCCTATGGCGAGGGGTATGACCCCGTCTGCCGCCAGCTGCATCAGTGGGCCAGCGCCCGCGGTCTGGAAGGTGGGGAGTGGATCTTCATCTATCACGATAACCCCGAGGTAACCCCGCCAGCCCAGTGTCGCACTGACATCGGGGTAACGGTGCCTGCTGGGACGGTGGGGATGGGAGCGGTCGAGATCCAGCTTATTCCCGCCGGTCGTTACGCCCAGTCCCGTTATCTTATTACCGACCGCAGTCAGTATGGTCCGCGTTGGCAGGAACATATCGGCGACATCGTTGCTGCCGGGCTGGAGTTTGGCAATGGTCCCTGCTTCGAGCTCTATCACAGCATGAGCGATGATCCGGTGCGGGACGATGTCAGCTTTTGCTCCAGCCTGAAGGGGTAGGGCGCAGAAGGGGAAGCAGAGCGGTACATCATGTCGCGCAGAAATTAGAGAGCCGGACAGTGTCCGGCTCTTTTGCATCTGGCTGCTGGGCGGCGGTTAGCGCTGGAACCCCTTCTGGGCGAACTTGGGTCTGGCATTCATGATCTGCTCCACCTGCTCGTCGCTCATCTTGCCACGCGACAGCCCCAGCACCTTGTAGGTGAGCAGCGGTCGGGCGGGCAGGGCGATCATCAGGGCGCGGATCTGGTTCTCGTCCTCTTTCTCGCGCGTCGGTTTGCCGTAGGCGTAAGTGAGGACGCCGGCATCCATCAGGTTTTTGACGGCGGGCTCGGTGATCGGCAGGTTTATGACGCTTTTGCGCTGCAGTACGAACTCGCGCAGCACCGCCTTCTCGTTGAAATCGAGGAAGCTGATCATCTGGGCCAACTGATCCTGCTGGCGGCGTGCCTGCCACTCGTCACAGGCCCACTCCCAGGCGATCAGGAAGCCCTGACTGCAGAAGTAGGAGATGGCGATCAACATGCCGACACCCAGCCAGGCCGCGTGGGTCGTGGCCCACTGGCTGACTGCACCCTTCATCAGTCCGGCCGGAAACAGCAAAATGATGCTGCAACAGAGCAACAACCAGACCATCATCCAGTTGAGGCGGTTCAGTTGATAGAAATGTTGGATCCACCGTTTCATTGTTCATCCTTCCCAAACTGTTGTGGATAGTGAACTACCTACAGCAATCGGTGTGCCAACAGCGCAATGGCAGCGGGGAGGGGAGGCTGGCGAGGTTACATTCCCTTACAACTTATTGAATAAGTTGTCATTAATTTGCCTTGTGAGGCGGCGGTCGAGTTGGTAAAACGTCCCCTCAGTCATTGGGGAGTAGCAACCCGCCCGCATTCCGGGCCGGGCCCATGTCAACACTCTTGGATCCTCGTATCCATGGCATGGGCGGCGATAGGCACTATCGCTCTGCAAGACCTTTGGCCTCGATATGCACGCCAGCCGGGCGAGCCATGTCGGGTCCATCGGTTATTCTGCTCGCCTGGCGGTATCTGTTATGTTGATTACCCTGCTGTTATTTCTCGTCTCTGCGGTCACCATCTACCTTGCCTGCGAATACTTCGTCAACGGCATCGAGTGGACCGGCCACCACTTCAAACTCTCCCAAAGCGCCACCGGCTCCCTGCTGGCGGCACTGGGTACGGCACTGCCCGAGTGCATCGTCACCCTGACCGCCCTGCTGATGGGCAACACGACCGCCCAGCAGGAGATCGGCATTGGCGCCGCCCTTGGCGGGCCGCTGGTGCTGGCGACCATCGGCTATGCAGCGGTCGGCCTCACCCTGCTGCTTTGCATGGGGCGTACCGAACGCGCCATCGACGGCGAGGTGCAGCGCGAGATTGGTCGGGATCAGCGCTGGTTTATCGGCATCTTTCTGGTGGCAACCGCGCTGGGGCTGGTCGCTTTCACCGGCAAGAGCTGGCTGGCACCGTTCTTCCTGCTGGTCTACCTCGTCTATGTAAGGCGTGAGCTGAAACAGGCGGACAGCCACGAAGTCGAATTGCCGGAGCCCCTCAAGCTCGCCCCAGATGCGGGGATCCCGCCCCTTGGCAAGGTGTTGCTGCAGACACTGGTTGCGTTGGTGGTGGTGGCGTTGGCGGCCCAGCTGTTTGTTCATCAGCTTGAGAGCATGGGCGAACTGTTTGGCCTCTCGCCGGTGCTGGCGGCCCTGCTGTTGAGTCCGGTGGCGACCGAGATGCCGGAGCTGATGAACGTGCTGATCTGGGTGCGGCAGGGCAAGAACCGGCTGGCGCTGGCCAATATCTCCGGGGCCATGATGATCCAGGGCACCATCCCCAAGGCGTTCTGCTTGCTCTTTACCCCCTGGCTGCTGGATGGCGCCATGATGGCCTCCTCGCTGGTGACGTTGCTGGCGGTGGGGTTGCTCTGGTGGTGGTTCAGAAAGGGAGCCATGACCGCCGGACGGCTGGCGCTGGTCGGTCTGCTCTATCTCGGTTTCTGCGGCTGGCTGCTGGTGAGCTGAAGCGGGAAGCGTGGATATGAAAAAGCCCCCTTGGCAGGGGGCTTTGTTGTATCGGTTGGGGCGGTGCTTACAGCGCGGCGATCTCGGCCTGCTGGGCTTCCAGCTTGGTCAGCTGGAGACGGTAATCTTCCAGCTTCTCGCGCTCTTTGGCGATGACCGCTTCCGGCGCCTTGGCGACGAAGGCTTCGTTGCCGAGCTTGCCTTCGATCCGGCCGCACTCGCCCACCAGACGGGCAACCTCTTTGGCCAGACGGGCCAGTTCGGCATCCTTGTCGATGAGACCGGCCATCGGGATCATCAGCTCGGTCGCACCGATCAGCTTCTTCACTGACAGCGGGGCGGTTTCACCGTCCGCCAGTACGCGGATGGACTCCAGACGGGCCAGCGACTTGAGGAAGGCCTCGTTGTCAGCGGCGCGCTGGGCATCCTTGGCATCGCACTGGAGCAGCACGTTGAGGGGGACGCTCGGGGCCACGTTCATCTCGGCGCGGATGTTGCGGATGCTGACGATGAACTCCTTCACCCACTCCTGATCCGCCATCGCGGCTTCGTCCACCTTGGCGGCGTCGAACTCCGGGAAGGCCTGAATCATGATGGTGTCGGCGTGTACGCCAGCCAGCGGAGCGACCGATTTCCAGATGGTCTCGGTGATGAACGGGATGATCGGGTGTGCCAGACGCAGCAGGGTCTCGAGGACGCTGACGAGCGTGTGGCGGGCAGCGCGCTGCTCGGCCTCGGAGCCCTTGGTCAGCACCGGCTTGGTCAGCTCCAGATACCAGTCACAGAACTGGTTCCAGATAAATTCGTACAGCACGCCAGCCGCGATGTCGAAGCGGTAGGTATCGAGGGCGGTACGGAAGTCACGGATGGCCACTTGCAGCTGGGACTGGATCCAGCGATCCGCCAGACTGAACTGCATCTCGCCGCCGTTGAAGCCACAATCCTGATCTTCGGTGTTCATCAGCACATAGCGGGAGGCGTTCCACAGCTTGTTGCAGAAGTTGTTGTAGCCGTCCAGGCGCTTCATGTCCCAGTTGATGTCACGACCGGTAGAGGCCAGCGCGGCCAGAGTGAAGCGCAGGGCGTCGGTGCCGTGGGCATCGATCCCTTCCGGGAACTGCTTGGCGGTACGCTTGGCGATCTTCTCGGCCATCTGCGGCTGCATCATATTGCCGGTGCGTTTCTCCAGCAGATCTTCCAGCGAGATGCCGTCGATCATGTCGAGCGGGTCCAGCACGTTGCCCTTGGACTTGGACATCTTCTGGCCCTCTTCGTCACGGATAAGGCCAGTGATGTAGACGGTCTTGAACGGGACTTGCGGCTGGCCGTTTTCGTCCTTGATAAAGTGCATGGTCATCATGATCATCCGGGCAATCCAGAAGAAGATGATGTCGAAGCCGCTCATCAGCACGTCGGTCGGGTGGAAGGTCTTGAGTGCCTCGGTGTTGTTCGGCCAGCCCAGGGTGGAGAAGGTCCACAGGGCGGAGCTGAACCAGGTGTCGAGCACGTCTTCGTCCTGACGCAGGGTAGCCACGGACGGGATGCTGTGCTTGGCGCGCACTTCGTCTTCGCTGCGGCCAACGTAGACGTTGCCGGCATCGTCATACCATGCCGGGATGCGGTGACCCCACCACAGCTGACGGGAGACGCACCAGTCCTGAATGTCGCGCATCCAGGAGAAGTACATGTTTTCGTACTGCTTCGGCACGAACTGGATGCGGCCATCTTCCACCGCTTCGATAGCGGTCTTGGCCATCGGTGCCACGCGCACGTACCACTGGTCGGTCAGCATCGGCTCGATGGGCACGCCACCGCGATCGCCGTAAGGCTGTTGCAGCACGTGATCCTTGATCTCGTCCAGCAGACCCAGCTCTTCCAGCTTGGCCAGAATCGCCTTGCGGGCAGCGAAACGCTCCAGACCGGCGAACTCGGCCGGCAGGGCGGCGTCGTAGGCAGTGCTCGGGTTGCCGTTGGTATCGACCACTTCGGCCTCGGCACGCACGTGGGCGTCCAGGGTGAAGATGTTGATCATCGGCAGGCTGTGGCGCTTGCCCACTTCGTTATCGTTGAAGTCGTGGGCCGGGGTGATCTTCACGCAACCGGTGCCCTTCTCCATGTCGGCGTGTTCGTCGGCGACGATGGGGATCAGACGGTTCACCAACGGCAGCAGGATGTGCTGGCCGATCAGCGCCTTGTAGCGCGGGTCTTCCGGGTTCACGGCCACGGCGGTATCGCCCAGCATGGTCTCCGGACGGGTGGTGGCGACGATCAGGTAATCTTTGCCTTCGGCGGTCTTGGCGCCGTTGGCAAGCGGATAGCGAAGGTGCCACATGTGGCCCTTGATCTCGCGGTTCTCCACTTCCAGATCGGAGATGGCTGTGTTGAGTTTCGGATCCCAGTTCACCAGACGCTTGCCGCGGTACATCAGGCCATCTTCGTAAAGACGGACAAACACTTCCTGCACGGCGGCGGAGAGACCCTCATCCATGGTGAAGCGCTCGCGCTCCCAATCCACGGAGTCGCCCAGACGGCGCATCTGGCGGGTGATGGTACCGCCAGACTCTTCCTTCCACTGCCAAATCTTGTCGATGAAGGCATCACGGCCGTAATCGTGGCGCGTCTTGCCCTCTTCTGCCGCGATCTTGCGCTCAACCACCATCTGGGTGGCGATACCGGCGTGGTCGGTACCTGCCTGCCACAGGGTGTTTTTGCCCTGCATGCGGTTGTAGCGGATCAGAGTGTCCATCAGGGTCTGCTGGAAGGCGTGACCCATGTGCAGGCTGCCGGTGACGTTCGGCGGCGGGATCATGATGCAGAAGGAGTCTTTGCTGGTGTCGCCGTGGGGCTTGAAGTAGCCCTGAGCTTCCCAGTGCTGGTAGAGCGCCTGTTCGATGGCGTTGTGATTAAAAGTCTTTTCCATGGTCTCGCCGTAATCTGGATGGATGGATTCTGATGTTGATTCGTCGTGGATCACAGGCGGCGCAGTCAGGGCTGCGCCGGATCCGGTGCGGCAAGGACGGGCTGATCCCTCATCTCGAGGGCATGGCCTGCCTGGCGATAGTGCTTGTAGCGCTCGCGGGCTTGCTGCTTTTGTGTTTCGTCAGTGGGGACAAAATCTACCACTTGAGCGAAGTGTCCTGCAAACAAAGGTGTCTGTTTGGCCAGATTGATGAGGCGGGCGTAGCGCCGGCGTGGCGGCTGGTGGCCGATTTCCACCGGCGCCTGACCGCTTTCGCCCTGCAGCTGGTGCGGCACGAAGCGCTCCGGCGGCTGCTGCCACAGCAGCTCGTCGAGGCGCAGAGCCTGAGCCTCATCGTCGCAGAACAGGTAGATATGGCCCGCCCCCCAGCTATCGGCTACGAGCTGGCAGGCGAGCCGTTCGATTGCCGAAGCCTGCGCGTCATCCTGTTCACTCATCAGGTAAAAGGTCACTTGGCTCATCAGGTTGATCCCGTGTTGCAGTGACGGACTATTGACCGCCTCATGAGGCTTGCGGGGTGTTTCCCCACTTGCAACTCACTGATTCAAGAATGAAACAAGGAAGAGGCGGGCCTCTTCCTTGTGATTCAGGGTAACGCCAACCCCGTTGATGCACGCATCAGACAGGGCGAAAGGGTTACTCTTTCTCTTCGATATCCACGCCAGCCCTGTTCAGCAGGAACTGGGTCAGCAGGGGCACCGGACGACCGGTGGAGCCTTTATCCTTGCCACTCTTCCAGGCGGTCCCGGCGATATCCAGGTGGGCCCAGTTGTACTTCTTGGTGAAGCGTGACAGGAAGGCGGCGGCGGTGATGGTACCGGCCGGACGACCGCCGATGTTGGCCATGTCGGCGAACGGGCTGTCGATCTGCTCCTGATACTCGTCGAACAGCGGCAGACGCCATGCGCGATCACCCGCCTGCTCGGAGGCGTTGAGCAGCTCGTGGGCCAGCGGGTTGTGGTTAGCCAGCAGACCCGAGGTGTGGTGACCCAGCGCGATGACGCAGGCACCGGTCAGGGTTGCCACGTCGATCACGGTATCCGGCTCGAAGCGATCCACATAGGTGAGGGCATCGCACAGCACCAGACGACCTTCCGCATCGGTGTTGAGCACTTCGATGGTCTGGCCGGACATGGAGGTGAGGATGTCACCCGGACGATAGGCGTTACCACCCGGCATATTCTCGCAGCCTGCCAGCACGCCAACCACGTTGATCGGCAATTGCAACAGGGCCAGCGCATGCATGGTACCGAGCACGGAGGCGGCGCCGCCCATGTCGTACTTCATCTCGTCCATGCCGTCGGCCGGCTTGATGGAGATGCCGCCGGAATCAAAGGTCAGACCCTTGCCGACCAGCACGATGGGCTTGGCATCCGGATGGCCCTTGTATTCGATGATGGCCATCATGGCTTCGTTGTCGGAACCGCGAGCCACCGCCAGATAGGAGTTCATGCCGAGCTCAGCCATCTCCTGCTCACCCACCACCTTGGTGGTGATGTTGTCGTAGGCATCGGCCAGACGACGGGCCTGAGAGGCGAGATAGGCAGGATTGCAGACGTTGGGCGGCATGTTGGCCACGTCGCGGCAGACCCGCACACCCTTGGCCACGGCCAGACCGTGAGCGATGGCTTTTTCACCAATGGTCAGTTCCCGACGCGTCGGCACGTTGAATACCAGCTTGCGCAGCGGGCGACGTGGCTCGGCCTTGTTGGTCTTGAACTGATCAAAGCTGTAGAGGCCCGCCTTGGTGGTTTCTACCGCCTGGCGCACCTTCCAATAGGTATCCCGACCCTTGACGTGCAGCTCGGTCAGGAAGCAGACCGCTTCCATGGAGCCGGTTTCGTTCAGGGTGGTGATGGTCTTGTTGATGATCTGCTTGTACTGGCGTTCGTCGAGTTCCCGCTCCTTGCCGCATCCGACCAGCAGTACGCGCTCACTGAGCACGCCCGGTACTTGATGCAGCAGCAGCATCTGGCCTGGTTTCCCTTCCAGGTCGCCACGGCGCAGCAGCGAACTGATATAGCCATCGCTGATCTTGTCCAGTTGTTCGGCAACCGGAGAGAGGCGACGAGGCTCAAATACGCCGACTACGACGCAGGCGCTCCGTTGCTTCTCTGGACTGCCACTCTTTACACTGAACTCCATGGAATCTCCTACATCCTAAAGACAAAAGGCACCTTTTATTGAATAATGCGGTGCTTGTTGGGGTATCAGAGGCGGAGCGAACAGCCACAGGCTCCGCAGTTCAAACTGGTAAAAATCCAATATACGGCCCTATTTTTCAGGCATTCGACTAAAAACACAAGTTTACTTGGGAATGACTGTGATCGTTTTCCGATATTTGTTCAGGGAAACCCTGAAAACCCAGCTGGCAGTGTTATTCGTATTGCTGCTTATCTTTGTCAGCCAACAATTTATCAAGATCATCGGCGACGCCGCCGATGGCGAGGTGCCGACACGTCTGGTCTCCACCCTGCTGTTGCTCAACTTGCCCAATATGGCGCTGTTGATGCTGCCTATCAGCCTCTTTTTAGCCATTTTGTTTGCCCATGGTCGCCTCTACGCCGAAAGCGAGATGACGGTGATGCATGCGGTCGGCTTCAGCCACCATTTCGTGATGCGCAGCGCCATGTTGCTGGCCTTGCTGACGGCGGTGGTCGCGGCGTTCAACACCGGCTGGATCGCCCCGCAAGCCAAGGAGCGCGAGTATCAGGTGATCGACGAGTTCAAGGCGGACCCGGGTATCTCCTTCCTGCAGGCGGGCCGCTTTATGGATCTCGATAAGGGGCGTCTGGTTGCCTATATCCAGGATTTGAACGACAACGGCTCAAAACTGCAAAAGATCTTCGTGCTGCAGCGGGCGGAGGGGAACAATCCTCCCTCGGTGGTGGTGGCGACCGAAGGGGTGGTGACGGTCGACGAGAATGGTCTGCAGTGGCTGACCCTGATGGATGGCTCCCGCTACGAAGGGAACTTCTCCGGCAAGCAGTTCCAGATCTCCGATTTTCGCGAATATGGTCTGGTGATCCGCCAGCAAGAGATGGAGCGTTCCAACCGCAAGGCGGCGGCCAAGCCGACCATGGAACTGTTCGGTACCCAGGACAACGCCATGATGGCGGAATTGCAGTGGCGTATCTCGCTGCCTCTCTCCATTCCGGTGCTCACCCTGCTGGTGGTACCGCTGGCGCGGGTCAATCCCCGTCAGGGGCGCTACGCCAAGCTGTTGCCGGCCATCATGCTCTATCTCTCCTACTTCCTGCTGCTCAGCGCCGCCCGTTCGGCTATCGATAGCGGTCGGCTGCCCTACTGGCCGGGGATGTTCCTGGTGCCGCTCGGTTACCTGCTGTTTATCGGCCTGCCCCTCAATCTGCAGGGCACCAGCTGGTGGAACGGGGTGAAAGGGCGATATTTCAACAGAAAATCAGCATGATGCTGCAACATAGGAACTTCTGCTGATGTTTGGCATTCTCGATAGATATATCGGTAGGGTCATCTTTATGTCGATCCTGCTGTGTGAAATCACGCTCGTTGGTCTGGCGGGGCTCATCAAGTATGTGGAGCAGCTCAAGTCGGTCGGTGACGGCAACTACGACATGATCAACGCCCTCTACTATGTGCTGCTCTCCATGCCCAAGGAGGCGGTGCTCTTCTTCCCGCTGGCCGCGCTGCTGGGTGGCCTGATTGGTCTGGGTCAGCTGGCGACCAGCTCCGAGCTGGTGGTGATGCAGGCGGCGGGTCGCTCCAAGATCAGTATTGTAATGGCGGCGCTCAAGACGGCGATCCCGCTGATGATCATGGTGGGGCTGATGGGGGAGTATGTGGCCCCCATCGCCAAGCGGATGGCCGAAGATATTAGAGCTGGTGCGATTTCCGAAGGACGTCTGACTATCTCTGTTTATGGGGTGTGGGCTCGCGATGGCAACAACTTCGTCAATATCAACGGGGTGCGTAACGATGGCGCCCTCACCGGCATCACCCTCTATCGCTTCACCCCCGAGCGCAAGCTGATCGATGTGGTGCAGGCGCAGGAGGGTGTGTTCGAGCGCCACCACTGGCTGCTCAAGCAGACTCAGGTTACCCGCTTCGACGACCCGGCGCAGATCCGCAGCGAACAGCATGACAAGATGGAGTGGAGCTCAGAGTTGACGCCCAAACAGCTGGGGGTGGTGAGTATCGACCCCGAAAACCTCTCGGTCTCCGGTCTGCTCGATTACATCGGCTATCTCGATGCCAACAAGCAGGATGCCGGTCGCTACAAGCTGGAGATGTGGCGCAAGCTGCTGTCACCGCTCTCGGTGGTGGCGATGATCCTGCTGGCCTCCTCCTTCATCTTCGGCCCGCTACGCTCGGTGAGCATGGGGGCACGGATGCTGATGGGGATCATGACCGGCTTCGCCGTCTACGTGAGTGATCGGGTGTTTGGCCCCATCAGTCTGGTCTATGCGGTACCGCCCATTCTGGCGGCTATCGCGCCCAGCCTGCTGTTTGGCGGTATCTCCTTCTACATCCTCAGCCGCAAGCAGTAATCCACACGAGGTTATGAGGAAATGCAAAGAGGGCACCTGTTGGTGCCCTCTTTCGTTATTGCATTGATCCGGGATTACTTGTTCAACAATTCCAGATTTGCCTCTTTGCTCAGCACAATCACTTCGCACTCGGCCCAGATATCCTGAAACGCCCGCGGGCGCTGGCGGTTGAACAGGCACATCAGGTTGCCCAGACCAAAGGCGGCAGTGGCGAGACGGATCAGCGCCTGGGTAACGCGGATGTGGCTGCCATCCTCGTTCTGAATGAGCAGCCGCCAGGCGCGCATACCGACGGTCTGGCCAGCGCGGGTCCAGAACCAGGTGTAGAAACCGCAGATGACGAAGGCGAGCCACAGGGTGTAGATCAGGCTCAGGTGGTGGCGGGTCAGCAACCAGACGGTATCTTCACCCGCCGGTACGCTGGCCATGCCGGTGACCAGCAACAGCTTGGCGACACCCATGCCGATAAAGCCGGCGATGATCAGCAGCGAAGTCACCACCAGCGCATCATAGATCAGGGCGCCGAGGCGACGCAGCAGACCCGCTGACGGGTATGGCTGAGTGGCGGGAGAGGGGGATTTTTGTTGGACTTTTTTAGGCTTGGCCATCGTTTTTATTCCATTAAGATGATGGCGGCATTCTATGTAACTGGCCCCGCATCGGCAAGGCGTTGAATAAATGAACAAACGGGAGTGTTCAATCGAAAAACACCTTGCATGGCATCGCGCCATTCGTATAATCCCTCGCAGTTGCCCGGGTGGCGAAATCGGTAGACGCAGCGGATTCAAAATCCGCCGGTGAATAACCGTGTCGGTTCGAGTCCGACCCCGGGCACCATTAGAATTCAATGACTTAAGGCCATCCTAGCGGATGGCCTTTTGTTTTTCTGGTGGTGAGTGGCGACAGAGTGGCGACAGCGATTCTGGTGATCGGTTTCCTTCGGTGTTCGCTCCATCAACCGTGACCGGACACAAACAGTTAAAAACCGCTTTTCCGTGGCGCGCTCGTCTCCGCTCCCTCCCTGCTCAGAGCCGTTTCAATATTTCAGTTTCCATAATGATTTAGCCTGAGTCTAACCAACTGAAATAATAGAGATTTTGCAAAGAATGCCGCGCTCCACGAGATCCCCCTAGATCGTCCCAATCTCCACGGAAAACACGCACATCCAAGCAAAATCAACATCTTACATTTCTTCACCTGCTTAAATCCGGTGGCGATAACTGCAAAACAGTGAAAAAAAGATCCTTCTTTGCAGATCCTCAACGCTCCCGAGATCCTTTATCTGGCGCGGCCTGGGCATATGGTTTTGCGGTAATCCACTTTTGCAAAAAATTTATTTGATGAGCCGCGCAGGCGGGAGCGGAAGAGCGCGGATTCCGTGACGCAGACGCCGCCGTGGGCTTCTCCGTCACGCGCTGGCGGCTGTGCGAGGCCATGTGCTTCACGTATGCTGTGCGCCTGCCTGATGGCGCCCCTAACATGCGGCGCCCTTCCCTGGCCATGCTCAGGCGCTGTCAGGCAGATATAAGAAGGCCCCGCATGTGCGGGGCCTTCTTCGCTTTGTTGTCCGGTTGGCTATTCGATGATGGGTGAGAGGGTTGCAGCCAGCTCTGCGGCCTGCTGGCTCTGGCTGCTGAATGCGGTGGCATTGGTTGGCCCTGGTCCACCGTGGTTGTGACTGGAGGCAGAGGCGGCCAGCTGCTCCACCAGGTTCATCAGCTGGAGCAGCAGCCCGAAGATGTTCACCCCCTCGCTGCCCATCCACGAACGTGGCGCCTCGAAGTGCTGGAGCTCACCAGCCACACTGCGCCGCAGTTGCCCGATCACCTCCACCAGATCACCGGCAGCGGTGTTGCTCATGTTACCCAGGCACCCCGTCATCAAGTCATCACCGGCCAGCAGCTCGATGGCCCCGAGCGCCTCGATGCGCTTCATCGCCCCGATCTGCTCCACGCTGTGTTGATGTGTGGTGAGGCGGTGCTGGCCGAACTCGCCCAGGTAGTCATCCGCCTCGCGGTGCATCAGCATCGCCTTGTCATGCTGGCGGCGGTCGGTATGGCGGATCTGGTTGCCCACGGTATCGGTGCGGCTGAACACTTCGGCCCGCAGCTGCTGGAGCTGTTCACCCGGGGCGATGTCCGGCAGCGGCCAGCCGGTACCCAGCACGGTGCGAATGAATGGCCGGTCAGCGCGACCGAAGGCGAACCCCAGCTCCACGATCGTTCCCTCGATGGGGAATTGCATCATCCCCTGCTCTGGCCCGCCGAACGTCACCGGCAGCGGCACGGCGCGATAGAGTGGGGCGGCCTTGTCCGGCTGGCCATCTTCGCCCAGTAGTTGCACGTCCACCGCATAGCGCGGTCGAAACGGATCATTGAGCTGGCCAGCGGCCGCGCTGTCGCTGATTGCCTCGACCCGCCCGAACTTGGGTAGGTGCATCTTGTCGGCCAGCTCCGGGAACTCTCCCTCCATCTTGCGCCGCTCCGGCGACTTCACCGGTTTACCTGGTGTCGCCGTGGTGAGGGTCATCTCGTCACCCTTCAGGCGTACCCGCTCCACCCGCTTGCCGTTGACGAGTGCTCCCGGGCGCATGGCCGGGATCGGCGCGGTAGTGATGGTGTTGCCCGCCTGACGGCCAGAGAAAGCCGGATCCAGCTCCACTGGCTTATCCGCCCAACGGCTATGGGCATGACTGCCCACGAAGATGGCGCCATCCGGTTGCTGATGCCAGATGAAGTCCGGCACCGCGAAGGCGCGACCCGCGTTGTTCAGCAACTGATATCCGGTACCAGCGCTGGTGAAGTTGGGGATCGGCTTGTCGGTATAGTCGACCCCATCCGGCAGCAAAAAGGTGAGCTTGGTCTGGTCGCTCAACCAGGCCAGCAGACCTCGCAGGGTGGCATGCTGAAGGCTTACTGGAAATGCACTCCCCAGAATACCGGCCAGCTCGCGGCACATTAGCTTGCTGGCGCCATTGCTGGCTGGCTGCACGTCATAGACATATCCGGTAAACCAGCGCCGCAGCTCGCCGTTGTAGCCCAGATCTATTGTCAGGGTTTGTCCCTTCTTTGCGGCTCCCTCTATGGTGATGGCGGCACGACCTCCAGCGGAGATATCAAGCACGATATCGTGGTCGATGAGGCTTGCCGGTTGCCCGCCCAGGGTGAGATTGGTCGATAGTTTCACGCCATCACGTCTCCCAGTTTGTCATCAAGTCCCTTGATGGCCTGCTCCCATGAGCTCAGCTGTTCCTGCTCGGAGGCTGGGGCACTCTCTGATGGCTTGGCCGGTTTGGTGTTGGCGTTGCCCTGGCCCACGGTGGCGGGTGCCTTTGGCATCCGCTGTTCCCGCTTTTCGGGTACCGAGTTGTGCTCGCGCAGGGTGAACTGCACTTGCCACGCCAGCAGCCCCTCTTGTTCGCTGGCGGTAATGCGGCCGGCGAACTTGGCCTGGCGCACCTTAACCGACTTGGCCAGGAGCGCCCCGACCCTGTAGATGTGGCGCTTGCCGCCATCCCCTTTGGCATCGGCCAGCTCAAACAGCCGGCTCAGGGTGCGCTCATCATTAAATGGAACAAGGCCAGAGATATCGAGCTCCTTGGCTTTGGCCCCTTGCTCCGAGCTGCTGGTCGAGCTGGTTTGGCCGCTGCTGTCCTTGTCCTGAAACTGCATCGATACAGAGATCCGCATCGACTTCATCACAATCGGCTCACCGTCCAGGGTGAGCATGGCGGTTTGGCTCATCGGGTTAACTCCTGCCAGAAGGTGAGCGGGGAGGGGGAGAGCAGCAGGGCGCCGACCGTCACGCTGTGGCTATGGTCTGGCGGGCTGCTCTGGCCCAGTTGTGCGGCTAGGCTTGCAGCATCACCTTGTGCTTGCCAGTGCCACAGCTGGCCACTGATGGCCGTCAGCTTTCCCAGTGCCTGTTCGAGCTCGGTCAGTCTGGCAGAGCGTCGTTCTGCCAGGGTGGCCAGTTGGGCGATCGGGGTGGTGGTCCCCTGTGCCAGGCTCTCCAGCTGGGCGATCTCGGCCCCAAGCAGTGAGCGCGCCGAGCGCAGCGGATCCCATACCAGCGGTTCATCTGCTTTCCAGCGTGGCACCTTGGCGGCGGTGGGTTTGCTCATGGCATCGTTGTTGGCTGTGAGGCGGCGCAGGGCGGCGCACCACTCCGGCAACGGCAGGATGGTACAAAGCGGCGCCAACGCATTGGCCAGTGCGGTCTCGCTGTTACCGGTGACCAGCCAGGCTATGGCGTGCAGCTGGCCAGTCGGCAGCAAGGGATCGGCCCCGTCCTGCAACTTGGCGGCAAGGGTGGCCACCGCATTGGGGGCAGAGAGGCTGTACTGGTTGCCCTGGTGCTGGCCCACCCCATGCAGATAGGGGGTAACCGTCAGGCAGCGACCGGTGACCAGCAGCCGGTCTAGCTCGGCCCGCAGCCCTGTCAGCGCGGCAGCGGCTTGGCTGATAGGCGTGGGACGGTATTGCGCCCTGGGGGTCAGGGCTTGCAAGCGGGCCACCGCGCCAGCCTGGCTGTCTGGCAGTTGGCCAAGCACCCCGCAGGCGCGGGTGTGTATCGCCTCGCTTCTGGCTGGCCAGTGCAGCGCCCCTTGCGTCCAACTCACTGCGGTTTCTCCGGCCACTCGATCGGGGTTAAAGTCAAGTCGAGGCGGGTCAGCTCTACTCGATAGCGCCGCCATGCGTTATAGGAGGCCTGTTCATCCGCTGTTGCCATTCCCAAATCAACCGCATCACTTAACACTGCGATATGTTGGTTTGCCTCTGCCATTAGGACTTGGCGAGTTGCCGTTGCGGCAGCCAGCGCGGCTGCAGCTTCAGCATCAGGATCTGGCAGCCACTTATCACCGGCCCACACATCATACGGAGATGCTGGAGGCTGCAGTGTTTCGTTCTCCTGTAGCGCTCCAAGTTCAGTGATCATCCGGGGGGTCTTAGTTTGCGTGTTGAACGCAGTCTGACCACGGAGGTCATGCAGGATCAGCCACGGCTGACTATTGTCAAGTCGGCTCGGCCAAAACCCCTCAGCATGCTGCGGTGGTGCATCGAGATAGGCATGCGCTGGCAGACCAGCATTTATCGATACATATACCTCCTGCAGTCCTATATATGCGCCGTCTTGCTGACAGCAATGGCATTGTTCCCAGCCGGATTCCATAGCAAACCCAAACTCGTCATACTGTAGATTGCTCATCTCACCCCCTCATTGTGATCATGTGATATGCCAAGTTGGAAGCGCGGAACTCGCCAGCTGTATTGTTCGGCAAAGCCAGCGCAGAGTCGAATTTCAATAAAACTGGTGCAGTCATTCCTGAAGGACCACTATTTTTAGATGTATTACTCGACTCATTTTCAGCTATAAATGCGCCTGATATGTCTGTGTACGCCTCTCTGTAGTTGTGACCTATTGCTACAGAGCCAGTTATCCGGCGGCCAGCGTCGCCTTGATGACTTAACAATGCTCGGCCCGTGTCGACTCCACGCCCGTTATCCCATCCCCGTATGACGTCGGCGCGGGCATCAGGCAAGCGACCTGATGGATATCTGGCGGCTAGCAGGGGGTCTGAAACTGGATTGATGGCTTGCCCAGACAAGCTAATGCCCCATGCTGGCGGTTCTGGAAGCATCCATGGGATAGGGACTCCAACAAACATCTGCTTGAGCATCTCTTTGACTGCATCTGCGACGTTCTTGGCAGACATCACTGCGTCAATCGACTCACCAAGTCGCGCCTCTTCGTCAGTAGCCTTGCGCACCATCCCTTTTTCGGTGGTGGTTGCATACGGGTGATCTCGTCCTTTGGCATGGTTTTGCAGCGCGTCCCAAAGGTTGGAAGATTCATTGACGATTCGCTTGTCCGTGACAGTTGCGTTGGCTTCGACAACCCCCAGCTTGGCCACATAGTGTCGATAGCCGTTGCTGTCGGTGTAATCAGTCAGCTCTGTGGTGCTGGTCTTGAACTCGATATGGTTATCCCAGCGGCTCAGGATGGTGCCGGCGTGATGCACATCCACCCACACTCCGACCGGCTTGGCCCCAACCGTCACAGCCTGTTCTGCATCCAGCTGAATACGCAGGCCGCCGACCATGGCCACCCCCGGCTGCACCTTGTAGCTGCCCGCCTTGTTGAGCAGCTTGAAGCCGTCGCCAAAGAAGGCCGATGACCCGAAGCATGCGATCGCTTGCAGGCGCAGCTGTTCGTCCATGCCGAGCAGGCGGGCGGAGTAGTCAATCTGCCAGGTGCCTGCCTCGACTGTGGTCACGGTGGCGGTGGCCGCCTGGTCGTACTCCATCAACATGGATTTCACCAGGCTGTTGCCGGTGGTACCTGTCGTCTGGTCAGTCTTGGTTTTGGTCTCTCGCCCCTTGTAAACAATCATCCCGACCATGCCGCTGGCCTTGTTGATGAGGTACATGGCATTGAATGAGAAGTTGCCCACTGTGGTATCCATCACGATGGAATACGCCACGGCGTTGTTGTTGATGCGGCCGCGCTGATCCACCGGATGGCGATGGACAATCTGCGCCTGCGGCGGCAGGCCGGCATTCGGGTCGATGGGGGCGGTGATATCCAGATTGGGAATATCCGCCAGCACGACCTCATCGAGCACCACTGGCACCTGATCGGTGAGGCAGCCTTGCCAATAGGTCTCGAATGCGTTGGTGATGACTTGGCTCATCGGGTCTCCTTGGTTTTCAGCGTTGCGCCATAGACGTGCTGGATCATCTGGATGTGTCCAGGTGCCAGCCGATATCTGGCTTTGTGCGGGGTGAGGCTGGCGGCAAAGACCTCCTGACTCATATCAAACTGGCCATAGCCGATGTGACCGGCGACCGGGTAAACCACCTGAAAGCGATAGCGGCGGCAGGTGCGGCCATAGTGCTGGATCAGCGTCTCCATCAGCTTCTGGTTGTTGGCGATGCTGCTATCGGTCACCTCGATGGTGATGACGTCCCACGGCGCACCGGCTTGCCGTTCGTGGATGTCACACCAGCCGATGCCCAGGCGCTCGAATATGCGCTTGAATCCGGCGACCTCTCCAGAGTCACGGGCATTCACAAAGGCGAACTTGACCCGCTTGCGAAACAGCTCCAGCGGCTCAGATTCAAAGCGGGCAATGTCCCGCTCCCATGCCAGCAGTGCCAGCAGGGACTCCGAGCAGGTCAGCGGGTCTTGCTCTGCCAGCGGCGCCAGCAACCAGCGCCGGATCGACTGCCAGAACGCCATGATGCCGCGCGCCAAAAAGGCGGGTTCCTTCACGCCATCGGTGATGGTCTGGCCATCTTCCCACCACGGGGCTGACGCCTTTGGCATGGCAGGTGCAGTGGCGTTGTGATCGATGCGGGGTGAATCAGTCATGCAGGGTGACCTCCAGCGCGGTCAGACGCGGGATGGAGATCCCCGAGACGATATCCTCCTGCCCAAACTTGAGGCTCAGCAGCTGCGGGAACTGGCTATGCAGCTCTTTGCCCAGTTGTGAAATGGAGAATCTGGCCTGTGGCCACGTTCTGGTCACGGCCGGAAAATCCGCCGACTGACGAAATGCCGCTTTGACCAGTGATTCAGCGCCCCGCTTGAGATCGGCTTTCTGCTCATCGGTGAGGTTGGCCACCGGCCACAGCTCCAGTGTGAGGCTGTGCTGGGTCTCCGGCATCGCCATCACGAACAGATCATCGCCGTGGCCATGGTTGCCCTGGCGGCCCACGTAGTCGTTAAGCTGGGCAATCAGGCTGGCTGGGGTAGCGCCCACCTCCAGCAGGATGTAAGCGTTGGCGGTGCCTGGCCCCCGCGGCGCCTCATGCTCGAAGAAGATGTGATCGGCGCGAATGCCGGCGACGCTCGCCAGCATCGAGCGATAGATGGCGTCGATGTGATAGCGGCCCACTGCCGAGAACTGGTTCTGAATACGCAGCCCCAGCGCATCATTGCTCTCGGCATCGGCGCCCTGGGTGGTGATCCACTCCTTGTCATCGTTGCGGGCCGACAAGATGCCGGTAACCGGTTCGCTCATCAGGTTGTAATAGCCAGGGGCCAGATTCCAGGCTGCGCCCGCGAACTCTGCCTCGCACACCACGCGAGCCACCGCTTCACCTGCAGGGCTCACCACCGCTTGCAGCGGCTTGACCCGATAGATGGTGCCGTTGATGCGCTCGGTGCTGATCCAGATATCGGCCGGGATGGTGGCGGCTTCGCTCGGATTGGCCTTGACGAAGTTGATCACCCCGCGGGTCTTCTGGGCCCCCTTGCGGGTCAAGTCCACATCCCACGCCTTGAGGTCGAGATAGGCATCGGTGGCGGTAGCGGCAAAGGTGTTGGGCAGCACGTGACCTGCCAGGAGAGTGCGGATAAGCCAGAGCGCCGGGGTAATCACCACGCCGCGTACCAGCCGCCAGAAGGGGCTCACATCGCTGTCGTTGGTGATAAGAGATCCGGCGGCCTCGACCTCCTTCTTGAGCTCGGCCTCCATGGCCTGCTCGGTGGTCGGCACGCCGGTATCGGCCAGCAGGGTCATAAAATCCACGTTGGGGCGCAAGTTCAAAGGGTTACCTCCAGATCGCCAAATTCATAGGTGCGGGCGGTGACCAGCACCCGTTCTGGGGCTTCTTCGCTGATCACGATGGTGCCGGGCACCAGTCGCTCGTCGTTTTCAACCAGCAGCTCGATCTCGGTCATCACATCGGCGCGCAGGGTGGGGCTGCGCTCGCCAATGAGCTTGCGGGCCAGCCCTGACTCCATGATCCGGTGCTTGATGTCCTGACCGATGCTGTGGCGGTCTTTGGTGTAGCGGGGTTGACCACCGGCATCCAGCTGCCATGCGCCGTCTACCACCCAAATATCGATGTACTTGGCATCACTCATCACGGGGTCTCCAGCCAGGCGTTTTCGGCCATCTGCTCCGGTGTCATCGGGTTCTGGAAGTGGTTATGAACTTCCCCGATGCTCAGAGCTTTTGCCGGTTTCTGGTTGGCGCTGGTCGCGGCGGCGTTGGCCTGGATCAGCTGCTGCCCCAGCCCACCTGAAGGAACTCCTGAGCCATTGCTCCCTTCGCGATAGCGAGCGAGCGGGGCGTTGATGTTGGCAGGGTTCTGCAGGTTCAAGTCTGGCATCGATCCCGCTTCGATGTTGACGCCCGGGATCATGTTCAGCTTATCGATCAGCCAGTCGATGGACTTGCCAAGCAGCTGGAACACGCCCCAGTCAGAGAAGGTCTTTTTCAGGTCGTCCCAGTAGTAGATGACCGCTGCCACCGCACCGATCAGCAGTACAATACCCGCCACGATCAGCCCAACAGGGTTGGCATACATGGCGATGTTGACGGCCAGCATGATGGCGCGAAACGATGCAAGTCCCGCTTTTAGCAGGTTGAGCGGGGCAATGATGATTGACCATGCGATGCCAAGGCCCAAGGTGGCCAGCTTGGCGATACCTGCAACCA
This sequence comes from Aeromonas sp. R1-1, assembly GCF_040908495.1. Taxonomy (NCBI): domain Bacteria; kingdom Pseudomonadati; phylum Pseudomonadota; class Gammaproteobacteria; order Aeromonadales; family Aeromonadaceae; genus Aeromonas; species Aeromonas sp. R1-1. Next base: position 21,107 of record NZ_JBFODV010000303.1, read on the forward strand.
GCATCCAAGTGCCGGTAACCATGCTCAGCCCCACGATTGCCAGCGCGGCATAGCTGATCAGCTTGGTCAGGTTCGGGAAGAGGTGCGTCCAGCGCAGCACGTCGTTGGCGCCATCGGCAAAGGCGCCCACCACGGCATTGATGGCGGGTAGCACTACCCCGAACGCGGCGGCACGGATGGCAAACCAGGCTTGCTCTACCCGCTGCCACTGGTCGGTCATTGCGGCGGCCATCTGTTCGGCCTTGCCCATGCCGTGGGTGTTGGCCAGCGCGTTGATGTTGGTGGCGAGTCCCTTGGTGTTGGTCATCAGGAGCTTGATCATGCTGACCGCCTCATCCGAGCCGAATGCCTTCTTGAGCTCGTCACCCTCGGCCACGCTCAGGGTTTCGCCATAGCGTGCCTTGAGTTTGTCCAGCACGGTGAGCACCGGCAGCATGTTTCCCGCTGCATCGGTGAATTGCAGACCCAGAGCCTTCTGGGCACCGCCCACACCAGCCAGAAACGCCTTGAACTTGGTACCGGCCTCGCCGCCGCTCATGGTGGCTTGCAGCTGGCCGAGCACGGCGAACTGTTCATCCATCGAGATCCCGGCGGCGGTGGCGTTGGCGCCAATTGCCCCGAACGCGTCGGCCATGCCCTGGCCTGTGGTCTTGAACATCTGCACCGCTGTAGCGGTCTTGCCTGCCAAGTCTTCCACCCAGTTGGCTTTACCCATCATCTTGGCCTGCTGCTCGAAGATGCCGTACATGGTGCCCATGTAGTTGGTGATGGTGGCGGTGTCGGCCTTGGTCGCCTTGGCCAAGGTGGTGGAGGCGCGGGTAAAGGCGGGCAACTCGTTACCCTCCAGCCCCGCGATCGCGGATTGGATATCGTAGGAGGAACGGACAATCTCGGTTGCCGATTCGCCGTACTTCACCGATAGGGCCAGAGCTTCGCGCCCCAACGCCCCGAGCACATCCTTTTTCACATCGAGCGAGGCCACTTCACCCAGCGCCCGATCCATTTCGATGGCTGGGCCCAGAGCAGACTGGATCGCCATGCCACCGGCGGCCACCGTGGTGGCCCCCATTGCCATGCTGCTCCAGCCCTGACGGCCTGCCTTGCTGACCTTGTCCATCTGGGCATTGATGCCAGCAAGGGGCTTGGTGACTTGATCCACCAAAGCCACCTGCATCATCAATTTTTCCATCCAGGCCATAGGTCGTTGTTATCCGTTGAATGCTTTGGCGATGCCCTCGGCCACGGCGGCGGCGTTGGACTCTCTTGCGTTTCTGTCTAACCAGATGGCGCGTGCCAGGCTGTCGATATCGTCATCTTCGTGGGGCAGGTAGTGGCGCCGCAGCGCCAGCACCTGCTCCAGTTGGTTGCGCTCGATGGCCTCGGCGCGCGCCGTCAGTTTTTTACGGTGATCTCCAGAGCAGGGGCGAACTGCTGGTTAATGGCGCCAGCCAGCTGCAACGCAGCACCCGGGCGCTTGAGCAGCTCATCGAGCGCCTCTTTGCTTTCCTGGCAGACGATCTTTTTCAGGTAGTTGTGGGCCGGTGCCACCTTGTCGCTCGGCATCATGTCGTTGATAAAACCGTTGTAGGCCACCATGGTGGGGGCGAATTTCAGCTCTTTACCGGCTACTTCAAGGGTGATGATCGGGTTTGCCATTAGTTGTTTTCCTCTTGTTCAATCCAGTGGTTCAGGGTGTTGATTTGGGTTTGGCAGCGGCGCATTGCCGTCTGCATGGTGGGGATAAACCGCACGGCATCGCCGTAGGTCGTCCCCGTGAATTCAGGTTCCGGGCAGTGAGGCACCAGCCCCGGCGGCGGTAGACGCTTGATGACCTGCGTTTTCACCACGGTTGTTGGCTTGCTGGAGCAGGCGCAGAGCGCCAACAGGCAGAGGCTCACTAGCACAGTTCGGGCGGCCTTCCGGTGGCGTGGCCAAGGCTTGTTCCAGTTCATATGCTGTCTTCCTGTTCTGTTGGTCGAGATCGGCCAAGGCGGCGTTCTGGGTACCCAGCAACGTGCGCATCCCTTCTGCATCGCGCTGTAGTGTCACCAGCTGGCTGGCCTGCTGCTCGTTGGTCTGCTGCAGGGTGCTGATGGTCTCGTTGGCGGTAGCGAGCGCCTTGCCACGGTTCTCCAGCATCCGGCTGCCAAGAAACAGGGCGGCACCCATCACCAGCACCAGTACCAGCAGCACGTTGGAGAACAGCTCCTTGAGTGTGTTCATGCCAGCACCCCGCCGAACTCGGTGAATTTGGCCAGTAGGTCAGCCAGCTTGTGCTCGCGCTGGCCGTAACCGGCGCCCGGCAAGCTGGCCCAGATGTTGGCGCACTTGGCGATCGCCTGGCTGATGTGTCCCTTGAGCACATCGTCCAGTGCCTTGCGCTCGCGGATCAGCTGGATTGCCCAGGCATCTTGCGACTCGGGGCCAAAGTCCGGCAGGCCGAGCTGATCGCGGTAGTGGGCCCAGTGCTTTGACAGGTGCTGATAGCGGCCCGCAGCGGTGCTTTTCAGGGTTGGATTGACCTGCACCAGCACGTTCGGGTGGGTGGCGTAGCTGTCAAAGAACCCTGCCGGATTGACCAGCTTGTTGTACCCGTCATCGCCCCGGCCCTTGGTGCCCTCTGAAAAGGCGATCATGTCGAGAAAGGCAGCCACCTGCGGGTGGCATTTACTGCGCGGCATTGCTGTCTCCCTTCTTGTTGAACACCAACTTGGCCCGCTCGCGGATGATGTCTACCCCGAGCAGCCCCACCACACCGCCGATAAACGGGGCCGCCTCATAGGGGACGCCGAGCAGGGTGGTGCCGGATGCGGCGGCCAAGGTGATCAGGCCGCACATGGTTGATTCGATCAGACGTCGGCGCCCGCTGCCGCCGTCATAGGTGATGCGCATAAATGAAATGCTCAACGCCAGCAGAGCCCCGGAAACGGCGGGCCAGTTATCCATCAACCAGGCCAGCAGGGCGGCCCAGAGGGTGGGGTCTTTGTTTGGCATAGGGTTCATATCCCGTTCTCGTTATTGCCCGCGCCGTTCTGCGCGGCTCTTGCAGCTGACACACAGGCGCACACCCGGCACATGCAGGCGGCGCGCTTCCGGGATCGGATCTCCGCACTCCTCGCAGTGGTGCAGGCTCTCGCCCAGGTGGTGGCTGCGGCCTAGCTGGTTATCCAGCTGGGCCGCCAGCATCCGCTCGGCGTGTTGGGTGGCACGGTCGATCAGATCCATCCGTTAGCCCTTCATGTGGCGTGTGTCGTCTTCGGAGAGGTACGGCACGCCATTGATGTGAACGAAGTCGGGTGAGGTGACGAAACCCTTGATCTTGTGCACCCCCTTGCTGCCCCCCTTGGGGTCAACATCCAGCAGGTCAGAGATCTGTAGCTTCACGCCGAAGGCCTCTACCTTCATGGTTTCGTCACCGGTGTCGGCGTAGAACAGCACATCGTCAGGCTTCATCCCGCGCCAGCTACCGGCCCGCTTGGCCGCATCGCACAGCAGGGTGAAGTTCTTGGCATCGAGCTCGAACTCCAGCTCTGCGGCCACATCCCCATCGACATAGCCGTCAGGAATGCCACGGGTTTGCGCCACTGCGCTGTTGTCGGTGATGGAGAGGCTGGCCTTCTCGACGTGCACCATGGCGCCCATCAGTTCGGTATCGAAGCTCTGGCCTGAAATACGTCTGGTCATGGGTTAGCCCTCCCCGTTGTTGAGGCTCAAATCGAGCATGATGTTGACGGTGATCCCCTTGGGGCAGTCCACGGTGCGCACCACCACATAGATGGAGACCAAGTTCTTGGCCGTCCACTTGATGGTGATATCGCCATCCTTTGGTGAGGCGATATCGCCCGGGAACAGCTGGCCGTTGATGGTGACGGCCTTGGCCATCTCGCGCAGGTCTTTGCCGAAGTACATGATGGCGGCGGCGGTGCTGCCCGGGGTGGAGTTGAAGGAGCGATCGGCGACGCGGGCAATGGCGCGCAGGCGCATCCGGCGGGCAACCTTGTAGACCACCCGCAGGTTTTCGATCACCTGGTAGTCGCCGCCCTCGGCGTCCAGGGTGCGGCCATCGGCCCAATAGATGCCGTCATAGTCCGGGTACCACATCGGCACCGAATAGCGGTTCTGTTCCAGGGTTTGCAGGGTGGCCAGCGGCAGCTCGGTACCGTCTTTATCCTTCGGCTTGTTGCCAAGGCCCACCATGGCGCCGGTTTTCACCCTGGCTGGGCTGTCGGCGATGCTCACCGCACGGTTGCACAGGCGACCGGCATAGGCCCCGGCGAGGTTGGGCCACAGCTGCGGCAGCAGGGTGACGGATTCCGCCTTGATGCCATCTTGCAGCGCGACCAGTTTGGCCTCGTATTCGCTCCAGTCCTGGCCACCTTCGAGGGTAGTGACGATGCCCGCCACGACCAGCAGCATGAACTGCCAGCGCCCCATCTTGGCGATCAGCTCCTGGTTGAGGGCGTGGGCGGCGTTGATCTTCTCCTCGTCCCACTCCGGACCCAGTACCACACAGCCCTCAAAGGATTGGGTTTTCTGGGCCTCGCGGACGGCATCTTTCCAGTCCATGTCGGTTGGCAGCACAAAAGCGGCAGCCGTCCAGTTCTGACCGGCGTTGACCATGGCGGCTTGCAGGTTGGTTTTCAGCTCGCTGTCGGCCTCGCCCAGCAGCTTGTCGAAGTCGCTCTGGGTGTTGAGCGAAAGCAGCTTGCCGGTGTTGGTCGGCGCGGTTCCGATGAACAGCAGGTGGCGCTCGACTTCCGTCACGGGCCCCTGCATCTGGTTCAAGTTGTTGATCTGTACATAAGGCCACATGGCGTTATTTCCTCTTCATCTCTTGCTTGTTGACGTCCCAGCCGTAGTTGATGCTTTGCAGGGCGCGGGCAAAGGCTTGCTCTCGTTGCTTGGTATTGGCGCCGAGGAACGGGCGGGCTGGCAGCTCAATCTCCCAGCTCTCTTTCACCGGCTCGTCCTTGAGCTTCTTGATCAGCAACCCTGCTTGCGCGTAGTTGAGATTGCCGGTAATCCAGCCGAGCGAGGCAGAGCGGTATGCCCGCTTGCGCTTGCCTGGACGCTTGAACCCCAGCTCCCGCAGCTTGCGGGCCTGCGCCTTGCTTGCCTGCTTGTTCTTGCCGCCATCGCTGGCGGCGATACGGCGCCGACTAGCCGCGGTCACCTTGTAGGTGTGTCCCTTCTGGTGGGTGTTGGCGACTACCCCGGCATGAACATTCATCGAGCCCTTTTTGAACCCGAGTTCAGCCACGTCCTGGCTTGGCTCATGGATCACCAGCAGCTTTGGCAGGCCGCGCAGCATCTTGCGCTTGCCCCGCTTGCGGGGTGCCCAGGCATTGCCGTTGGGGTCTTGCTGCTGGCGCACGTTGCGGGCGGCCAGCTTCTTCATCTCGTTGGCGGCTCGCCACACCAGCCGCTGGCGCTTCTTTGGTGGCAGGGCCAGCAGGTTGAGCTGGTCTTTGCTGCGCTGGGTGTCGAGTGTGATGGTGATCATGACGGGTCACCGATCTGGTGATGGCCGGTGTCACCGACGTTCATATCGATGTGGTCGGCCACCCAGATTTCATACGGGGCTACGTTCCAGCGTTTGCCCATCCAGTTGATGGGGCCCTTGGGGTGTTCGATCAGGCGCAGCGGCTCGGTAAAGGCGAGCTGGATCTCGAGATCGGCGGTCTTCTCATCGTTCGGGGTGACGGCGTACTCGGGATCGGCCAGCTCGAACTGCTCGCGAAAATCGTCATGCTCCTGCACCCAGGCGGCCACCGAGGCCAGCACGATGGCCGGATCCAGCTCGCGAAACGGCAGTTGCTCGACGGTGAACACCGCCTGATAGGTGAGCCATGCCACATCTACCCCTGTGGGGCCCATGTTCTTTGGCTCCAGCCGGATGGTGCCGTTCTCCATCCAGCTATCCAGATGCTTGTGGCACTTGGCTGGCAGCACCCGCAGGATCTCGGCGTGGAGAGCATGGAGGAAATAGCCCTGGGCCTGCTGTTCGTTCATGCCTTCACTCATATCAAGGACACCCCCGCACGGCGCTTGCCCTTGATGCTGCGCACCAGTTGCTGACTCTCGGCCAGCAGCTGGGCGCGTTGGTCTGGTGAGCGCTCCACCTGGTTGTTTGCTGCGGCCCGTTCGGTGACGCTGGCGAACTCCGGCAGCAAGGCCGCTTTGGCACGGGCAAACACGGCGGCCAGATACTGCTCTGTCAGGGCATTGGTGCCGCCCTCAAGGCTCGGCCCCGGCACCTCTGCGGCGCTGGCGTAGCCCTCGGCCATCAGCGCGGCCTGACGCATCGCCAGTTGCAGGTTGATTTCAGAGACGGCAGCCAGCAGGGCTGCGCCTGTGGTCTGTTGGTCGAGGTCGGCAGGCAGGGCGCGGCGGCGCTCGAAGTCGGCCACGGCCACATCAGGCCAAAACCCGTCATTGCGGATAGTGGCTGCGCTGTAGTCGATATCCTTGCCTGCAAACATCTCTGACCCTCTGTCGATTCTTGCCAATGTGAACACCACTTCCCCGATCACTCAGGTCGCCGATGACGCGGCGAGAAAAGGTGCACCCCTGAAGCCACGGATCACAGGATTCGGCGGTGGCCTTGCGGCTTGCCTATCCTCCCCGCCGGGGTGCGGTGGCGCGGATAGTCTTATTGCTCCGGATTGAGCGCCCGCAGGCGCATGGCAATTTTGAGCAGCAGGGTGTTTACCCCCGCTTTGCGGTGCAGCTTCTCGGCCTGGAGCAGCCAGTGGGCGGCCTGTTCCAGGGTGGCGCTGTCACCCACTGCACTCGGTCGTGGCTGGCCGTCCTGGTCGCGCAGCAGCAGGCAACCCGCAGCCTTGAACCACTTGGCGGTCAGTTTCTCGTTGAGGCGCCACTCGTTGCGCACCTTGTCGAACACCCGGGAGAACCATGGCTCGACGGCATGGCCTTCGGCGGCGTTCTTCTCGGCCCACTCCAGCACGGTGTCGGCCACGAAGGTGGCCCAGTCGCGCTTGAAGTTGTTCGGGGTGCGTTGACCCTGCTTGATGGCGAGCTCTGCCCAGGCGATCCCGGTGTCGAAGTCACCAACGTCAAAGGCCCAGATCACCAGTCTTTGAAACAGCTCGTTCTGGTAGGACTGGCCGGACTCGGCCACGCTGGCCAGATACCGCTCCACATAGGGGCGGTATTTGGGCATCAGCTCGTCGCGTTTCATGTTCACCCGATCCCCAATGCGGGCCAGCTTGCGCAGGCGAACGATGTCCTGTTCCAGGGCAATCATTTGCAGGTGCAGGCTGTCAGCCACCGCACCGGTGGCCACGCCAGTGCAGGCGGCCTGTTCGGCCCCCTGCATGGCTTGCACGCGCTGCTTGTGACGTTGACCGGGTGAGCTCATGGTTTACGCCTCTGGCTCTTGCTCAGGCGCGGCGAGTGTTGCAACCGCTGCCGGATCGGCACCGATCACGATGTCCGCCTCTTCAAAGCCTCCATAGGCCTTGTGCTCTCCCAGGGCATAGCCTTCCATCCGCCAGTACTGGTTATCGAAGCATTTGTCGTCCTGGTTATCGTCGGCCTTGCGCTTGCGTGTTCCGCGCTGGGTCAGGATTTGCAGGTTATCGAGGGTGGTGACCACCATCCGTTTGCCCGGGAAGAACGGGGGGATGTAAGCCTTGCGACCGGCAATGGACTTGGCCAGCTGCTGGGCGGCGATCTGTTCGCTCGGCTTGGTGGCTTCGCTGTAGAGCTTGGCCTGAGCCGCAGCCACCAGATCGGTACCTACCAGCACCACCAGACGCGGGTCTTGCTGGAACAACGGATCGATGGTGGCGTTAATCAGGTCGGATGCCATTTCATCCATGGTCTTGTAATCGCCCTTGCCGTCCGGGTCGAAATAGATCTTCTCACCCGCTTTCGCTTTGATGATCTGGCTGCCACCGTTCCACTCGCGGGCGATCTGGTGCCAGCCTTTGTTGACGTCTTCGCCGAGCGGGTTCTTCTCCGGATCGGTGGTGTCAGCAGCTGATACACCGTTCCAGCCAACACGCAGCATATCGAGAGCGAACGCGGTGTTGACGAACTTGCCAACCAGCTGGATGAACTCGCCTTCGCTACCGGCATTTGCCCAAGTGCAGAGGGTGGCCCAAGAGAGAGAGGCGCAGGAGTCGGTCTCTTTCAGCTCGTAGGTGTTGCCATCAACGCCCACTTCGCCCTTGAAGCGGCCACCTTTTTTACGACCTGTATAGAGCTGGCCGACGCCGACCTGGACAACCTGGCCGGTGGGGTGGTCTACATCCATACAGGTGATCAGGCCAAGGAACTCGACAGATGCCAGGATGGCTTTGCGCAGCGTGGTTTCCATTGGGCCAACGACACTGAACATCTTGGCCAGTGCAGGCTGTTCAACCTGATAGGCCTTTGCCAGTTCGCTGCAGAATTTGTTCAGGCTTTTTTCGGCATGAACGGTAAGGGTTTGGCTCACATTCGCTCCTTAGCAAACTTGATAGGTGGAGTCGTCACCGCCCAATGGGCTCGGACGCTGATCCGGCATCTCAACGGAGAACTTGTCGATCTGGCCTTTCAGCTCGCTGACGGTGGCTACCAGGCCAGTGATGGTCTCGTTCAGCTTGCTGAACTTGTCGTCTTCTTCTTTCGGCTCAATAACCGGATCGGGCGTTACCTCCGGCTTTGCTTCCAGCTTTGCGCTAAAGCCTTCGATCTTGGTGCCAAGGCCGGTGACGGCTCCCAGCAACTGGTCGAACTGTTCTTTGGTCATTTCCTCATCCTCTGGATGGCTGGGGGTGGGTTTGGTTTCCTGTTCACCATGGCTGGCCAAGAAGCTGAAAAACTTGGTGATCAGACCGTCGGCTTTTTCGTTCTTTGGCAGTTTGAAGGTGGAGAGATCCAGCGGCTCACTGGTGCCAATCAGGCGAGATTTGCCACTCTTGTCTTTGAACTTCAGGTGGGTGGTGCCGGTGCTGGCTGGTTCATCGGTAACGCCGAGGCCGCGCAGGTAGGTGCGGCCCAGATCGGCAAATTGCTCTTGCGGCTCGATGGAACAGAATTGGTATTGGCCAACCTGGTTGTAATAAACCAGATCACGGGTCGGGCTCAGGATGGCGAACAGCTTGAGCTTGCCATCCACGACTTCTGTCTTCAGTTCCTGTACATAGCCGAAGTTCGACCAGCGGTCATGATCAGGCCAAATCAGTGCGGTGTAGTATTCCGGATCGTAGGTCTCGGCCATGTCAGTCAGCCAAGCGGCGGTAATCTCCCGACCATCGACGGTTGTGCCTTCGGTGGCGATGCAGACCCAGCCAGTTCTCAAGGTTGATGTGTTCATGCCTGCTCCCAATTGATACGGGCTCAGGCTATCGGGTCGGCAAGGGGTATTCATCCGGTTGTGTTCAAGGCGATTCGGATCCATGGGAATATCCGAATTGCTTTGAACATCAGGGCGATAAGTGGGGGCTGGGGGCTGGCTATGATGGCGCCATCATTCACAAGATGGAGGCGCCGTGGCGTATCCCGAAGAGATCCGCAATGCTGCGCGGGGGCTTTATCTTAAGCGCTGGACACCCCAGGAGATCAAGGACGAACTTGGCCTTAACTCCTGCAGGGTAGTCTACTTCTGGGCCGAGAAGTACGGCTGGCGTGACCTGTTGACCGAAGAAGCGGTAGAGGATGCCATTGCCCGCCGCCTGCACTCTCTGCTGGGCCGAGAGAAGAAAACCCCCGAAGAACTCGACGAAATCGACCGACTGGTCGGGCACCATGTCAGCCTGAAAGAGAAGGCACTCAAATGGGCCGAGCGCCAGCAGACGCTGACCGCCCGCCGTGAATCCGGTGACGAGCCTGCCCCCGACCGTTCCGCGCGCAGCAGGGGCGGGCATGATGGCGGTGGCCGCAAAGGGAAGGGCGGCAAGAAGGCCAAGAACGAGATCGGCCACCTCACCGAGGCAGACTTTGCCGAGTGGCTTGGTACCCTGTTCGGCTATCAGCTGCGTTGCCGCGAGGCCAAGAACGACCCGGCACTGCCGCGCACCCGTAACATCCTGAAATCCCGTCAGGTCGGCATGACCTACTACTTCGCCGGTGAGGCGCTGGAAGATGCGGTACTGACCGGCGGCAATCAGATATTCCTGTCAGCCACCCGCGCTCAGGCAGAGGTGTTCCGCTCCTACATCTGCAAGATTGCCCAGACCTTCCTCGGTGTCACCCTGACCGGTAACCCCATTGTGCTGTCGAACGGGGCCGAGCTGCACTTCTGCTCGACCAACTCCAACAGCGCCCAGTCCCGTTCCGGCAACGTCTACATCGACGAGTATTTCTGGATCCCCAACTTCGAGAAGCTCTCGGATGTGGCCAGCGCCATGGCGACCCAGAGCCGCTGGCGCAAGACCTACTTTTCAACGCCATCGAGCAAGGTTCACGAAGCGTACCGGTTCTGGACGGGGGATCGCTGGAAGGGCCAGCGCCCGAGCCGGGTGGCCATCGATTTCCCTGGTGAAGATGATCTGCGCGACGGCGGCCGCATCTGCCCCGATCGGCAGTGGCGTTACGTCATCACCATCGAGGATGCCATTCGCCTTGGCTGCAACCTCATCGACATCGAGGAGCTCAAGGACGAGTACCCCGAAGAGGTGTTCGATCGCCTCTACATGTGCCGGTTTATCGATGATGCCCTGTCGGTGTTCAAGTTCCAGGATATGGAGCGGGCAGGGGTGGACCCGAGTCGGTGGGAGGACTACAAGCCCGGGCGGCCTGACCCGTTCGGCCGGCGCGAGGTGTGGATGGGCTACGACCCGAGCCGCACCCGCGACAACGCCACCCTGGTGGTGGTTGCCCCGCCCATGGTCGCCGGTGAGCGGTTCCGTGTGTTGGAAAAGCACTACTGGCGCGGCCTCAACTTCCAGTTTCAGGCGCAGGAGATCGAGCGCATCGCCAAGAAGTTTCGGGTCACCTATCTCGGGGTCGATGTCTCCGGCATCGGCTCCGGGGTGTTTGACCTGTTGAAGCCCACCTTCAAAGGGGTGTGCCACCCCATCAACTACAGCATCGAGAGCAAATCGCGGCTGGTACTCAAGATGATCGATGTGGTGGAGGCGAACCGCATCGAGTGGGACGGCTCAGATCGGGATATCCCGCTGGCGTTCCTCGCCATCAAGCGCAGCACCACCGGCGGCGGCCAGATGACGTTCCGTGCCGCTCGGGACAATGTGACCGGACACGCTGACGTGTTTTTTGCCATCGCCCACGCCGTGGCCAACGAGCCGCTCGATACCAACCGCAAACGTAAATCCACCTGGGTAACCAGCCAGCAGAAGAAGGCAGCATGACCAAACGACAGCAAAAACAGGCCCAGCAGGTGGCCACCTCATCCCCTCGGCCATCTGTGATGTTCAGCACGGCTGAGGCCATCGACCCCACGGCCTGGATGACCGATTACACCGGGGTGTTCTTCAATCCCTATGGGGAATATTACCAACCTCCCATCGACCGCAAGGGGCTGGCCAAGGTGGCGCGGGCCAACGCTCACCACGGGGCGATCCTGATGGCGCGCCGCAATATGGTGGCGGGTCGCTTCACCACCCAGCGCAATGTCATCACCGCCTATGTGCACAACTACGTGCAATTCGGTGACGGCGGCCTGCTCAAGCTGCGCAACGGCTTTGGCCAGGTGGTGGGGCTGCACCCGCTTTCCAGCGTTTATCTGCGCCGCCGGGCTGACGGGTGCTTTGTCTACCTGCAGCAGGGCAAGCCTAACCTGGTTTATCGGCCCGAGGATGTGATTTGGCTGGCCCAGTATGATCCAGAGCAGCAGGTCTATGGCATGCCCGACTATCTGGGCGGCTTGCAGTCGGCCCTGCTCAACCAGGATGCCACCCTGTTCCGCCGCAAATACTTCCTCAACGGCGCCCACATGGGGTTCATCTTCTACACCACCGACCCGAACATGGACGATGAAACCGAGGAGGAGATGAAGCAGATGATTGCCAACTCCAAGGGGGTTGGTAACTTCCGCTCGATGTTCGTGAACATCCCTGAAGGCAAGCCGGACGGTATCAAGCTGATCCCGGTGGGGGATATCGCGACCAAAGACGAGTTCGCAGCCATCAAGGGGATCACCGCCCAGGATGTGCTGACGGCGCACCGGTACCCGCCCGCGCTGGCCGGTATCATTCCGACCAATGGCGGCGGCGGCTTGGGTGACCCTGATAAGTATGACGCTACCTATGCCCGCAACGAGGTGCTGCCACTGTGCGAACTGATCAAGGACTCCATCAACAGTGCCGGGCTGCCCCGCGCGCTGTGGGTCGATTTTCGGGAAACTATCGGGTCGGCTGTATAAAAAACCAGTCCTTTTGGGGTAAGATGCAATCTATTGATTGAATGTTTGATTTATCGGGAGGGGTGATGCGGGTTTATTGCAAAGTGTGTGGCCAACGGGGCCGCATTACCAAAACCAACAAGCTGAGCGATGACGTCTCTGATCTGTATTGCCAGTGCACTGATGCAGAGTGCGGCCACTCCTGGGTGGCGTGTCTGTCGTTCACCCATACACTGAGCCCGTCAGCCAAGACGGCGAACCAGCTGGTGCTGAGCCTGATGGGGTCGCTGACGCCAGAGGGGCGGCAGATGGTACTGGAAGGACTGGGGGCGCAATAGCGCCCCCCTTTAATCTCTTAATCCCTGCTCTGGTCGTGCTCTGTCACGACTCTTTTTTATTGGTCTCTTTATGCTGGATCAGCTGCTCACCCAGATCGCATAGGGTGATGATGGCCCCGCACATCCCTTCCCGATCCTCTACCCTCAGGTCTGGTGTGACCCGCGCGATATCCCTGATAGACCTGTAGATTTCACTTTCTATACCAGACTGCACATTAAACTCCTTACCCATTACTGGTTAGACCTGATCATTTTATCTGTGACTGAATTGCATTTCTCGACAGTCGCCAGCTAGATTTTTCATATATCGTTAGTCTTACCTGTCAAATCTGACAGTAACCGCGATCCCGAGCACGGGCACCTAACGGAGGCGCCCCATGAAGAGAAAGAAAAATGCCGCTCGGGTCTATGTGATTCGAGCAAAAGGCACTACCAGATCCATTTTGAAACGCCATGGTCTGACGAACACGGCGACAGGCAAGATCATCGATGTGGCCCCTGCGACAGTTGGCCGCTGGCTTGATGGTCGGCACCGTGCTTTTTTCGATCTGGAGCACGCCGTTGCCATTTGTATTTACCTCGGAATCCCTGTGTCTCACATGTTGCCCCCCAGTGATTGGCTGATAGGAAGTCACCACAGCCAGCAGCGGGATCAACTGATGGCTCTGAGCGAGGATGAGATCGAATGGCTGCTCGCTGTTCGGGCCGGTGCGATGGCCTGTTATCGGTGATGTCATCGGTGCTCCTGGTTGTGGTTGTGGTTGTTGTTTCCATCATAAGGCACTGGTTAAGGCTCCCCAAGGTGGGCTCGTATGCGACCAAAAAATGGTAATAACATTCCCTCCAGCATGGCTGGATTGTTGTTTAATGGATTGGCTAGGCGGCATGGTATCCATGCGTAAAGCAGCAGGTCAATATATTTTTATCCTGATTTACAATCAGGGTTTCCTCGTTTGCTTACGGCACTTATTTTTATTAAAAATAAAGCTATCTCAACGAGTTACACAGCCTTGAACATCCTAACAAACTTGCTGAATATATCCATTAGGGATAGTTGAACTTAAGTCAACCTATAATCTCAGCGCTGCATTCCTTTCGGTATCAATATTCAGAATGAAGCATGACTTATTAACTTTAATTCACTTTGAATTTAACCGGAGTTTACTTTCAAGTATCACGCCATATGATCTTGTCTTTTTAAAATATATAAAGCCTCATTTTCATGAGGCTCTTTTGATTCCTTTACAACGCTATTTCTTTTTCTCCTGACGTGAGCCAGCAGGCATGCTCACCCTTGTATGTCCCGCCACATCCGCCAGGTAGTTTGTTGTCGCAGTGCTGGCAGGTCTTCTTTTTCAGCTCGGCCTCCTGCTCCAGCCACTTCTCCCAGTCTCGCCGGATCAGGGTGCTGATGTACTCATCTGCTGAATATTGCTCACCGCTGCCAGCCCTGGCTATGCGTAGGTGGTCCAGCTGCTGGCGCTCCAGCTCGGAGAGCGCCACCTCTACCCGCTTGATACCGAGAGCTGCCCGTCTGGCCCGCTGGGCCTGCTTGCGTTTGGTGGCGTCATTCATCCCTTGCCCCCTTCTGTATTCCCCATCTGCAACGGCGCCACAAGTCCGGAATGACGAGCAGATAAAACAGCACGTGGCCGATCAGCCATATGATGCCGAGCGGGTCGATATGGTCGCTCATGCCGCGCCCTCCCTTACCACCATGGCATCCTGCTTGGCCCACGCCCGCCAGCTGGCGATGGTGGCCTCGGTCTCTGGCAGGTCAACCGCAGGATGGCGGTACACCACATGGGTGACGGTGCCGCGGTCGTTCTGCTTGGTGGCCGTCACTTCCCTGGTGGTACCGAAGCGGGTGATCACATCACCCGGTACCGGATTTTTGCGGGGGTCTCTCATGCCTCACCCCCTACTTTTTCCTGCAACCACGCCTTGGCCATAGCGATCACCAGCTCATCGGTATCGCCTTCCTTCCCCACAACCGGCAACCGGATATCACCAATGCAAGCCCGTGCCACTGGCGTCAATTCAACGATATCGATCATGGTGCTGATCTCTTGCTGAAGCAGGTATTTGGCCCGCTCCTGTATGGTTTCCAGTGCCAGATATACGTTCATGTCCATGGTTATTCCCCTGCTTCTACATGTTGGCGATGGTCAGCCACTACCTGGTGCATGGTTGGCTGGTATGTTGGGTTGAGCTTGTCGGCTGCGCCCGGGTTGGCTCGGTCGATGGGGCTTCCCGGTGCGATAAAGAGGGTGCGGCCGGTGACGGCGCAGCGGATGGTGCCGCTCTGGTCGATGGCCACGGGGGTGAGACCGTCCACGATATGACGGCGGCCAACAGAGCGGCCATCGGTTGTCAGCACCGGCACGGTTGGGCGGTTGGCTCTGGCCTGATACGGTGCCGGCACCTCTGGGGCGACGGCTGGCAGGGCCAGCAGCGCGGGGCGAGGGTGGCGGCGGCGCAGGATGGCGCATGCCACGGACTGCTGTTTACCCTTGAGCAGCCCCACCCACTGGTTGATTTCGTTGGCTGGCCAGCGCTGCTGGAGAATGCAGGTCACCCGATTATCCAGGCGGCGGTACTCTTCGCGGCTGACAGTCTTTGTGTTGTTCATACCCACTCCTCGCTGTAGTCGTTCTGTTCTTGCAGCCACTCCGGGGTGTCCAGCTTCTCCAGCTCGGCCCACATGTGTGACTGGTAGGGCTCCGGCAGCATCTCGATCCAGCTGAATGCCCCGGCATGGCCCTGTGCCTGGTAAACCTTGCCGCACAGCTCAACCAGCATCGGCCAGTCCTCATCGCCTTCCGGCAGCGCGTACTCATCCGGCTGGCCCTGTTCGGTTGGCCGCTGGCCCTCTGGCTGCCAATCCGGCTCGCTCGGGATCGCTCGGCCCGATTGCACCTGACCGTTCTCCAGCCAGAGGCTGAAACCGTCCACGCTGACGCTGGCGCCTGAGCGCAAACGACCTATGGAGAAGGGCGATAAACCCCATTGCTCTGCCATTAACTGATCCGCGAACGCCTCAGGATCCGGCTGCGTACAGTTATTGTCAGAGCTCCAAGGTGCCGGGCTGTCGCCCGTCTTAACCCCAACACCCCCAGCCGAAACTCTGGCGGCTTTGGTGGCCTCATAGGTGCCTGCTGGTACCACTTCCCACCCTTGCAGGCGGGTCTTGATACCCAAGCGCGCGGTGTGCAATCCCATCAGGCGCTTGATGTCTTCGCCGTAGCTGTTGGCCTGCTCCTCGATGAGGTGGGCCAGCTTGATGGGATGTTCTGAGCGGGTTGCCAGTGCGCCGCCCATGGCTTCGAGGTAGCAACGAAAGATGGCGTTATCGGCGGCATAGCGGGCTGCCTCAAAGCGCGGGTCTTGCAACACCGGCTTGGGTGGCCCCACCAGGTCGCCATTCTTCTTGGCGTTGCTGATGCGGCGCAGCTCGCGCCATACCCCGACCGGGGCGCCGCCGATCTGCTGGAAGGTGCGGATCCCCCACCAACTAGCCCACGCGCAGGCATGCAGTGCGCCCTGGTCTGCTGGGGTGTTCGCTTCTTCGTCGTCACCGACATAGGCGCCGTCGATGTTCTTGGCGATGTATTTGGCGAGATAGCCGGTTGCATCACCCTTGGTCGGGTCGATCATCTTCCAGTCGAACCGGGGCGTGATATCGGTAAAGGTGGGGGCGGCCATGGGTACCCGCACCAGCTCGCTCTTGTCGTCGGTCAGTGCGTAGTGCTGCAAGGTGCTGATCACCTTGTTGCGATCGCTCGAGCGCATAAACAGCAGCATGTGCCAGTGCGGGGTGCCGTCATGGTGCGGTTCGCAGACCCGAAAACCATAAACAGGGGTGCTGTTTCTCTTCAGTGCTGCGCGGGTCAGGCTCCACAGCTTGGCAAGGTATGAGCAGGTCTCACGCGGGGTAGCCCCTTCATAATTTTTGTTATCGACGGTCTTGCCGTTGCGGCCCGTCTTCCAGGCGTGAAAGCGGCTCGGGGCTGTCCAGGTGAAGAACACGCCCACATGGCCCTGCTGCTCGGCGTAGTCTTCAAAGCCACGCATGCGGGTCATCATCTCGTTACGGCGGTTGACCGGGTTGGAGACGCTTGCCTCCCAGCAATCCTTCATCGAGATCACCAGATCATGCTGGCCGTTCATCACTTCCGACTCTGCCAGCCAGCGCATCATGGCCCGCTTGCGCTCGCGCACCACCTTCATGGTGGAGTTTGAGACGTAGGCAGAAACGCCCTTGCGCACCTTGCCCAGCAGAATGGCGATGTGCTCCTGTAGCCGATCCCAGCAGCGGTTTACTCGCTTCTCCCACCACTTGGCAGAGAGCAGGCGCACCATCACGCTCAAGATCCAGTTATCCCGCGCCTCTTTGGTTTGGAATTTCGGTATCTTGCCGATGAATCCCCACTGGTCGGCAGGCTGCTTGATGGCTTCCCATGTCTCCATCAGATCCAGTTCACCGGCATTTGCACTCTGCTCGATGTTTTTCCAGATTGCCGCCGTCTGGTTGGCGAACTGGTGAGCGACACGCTTGCGGCCGTCATCATCGCGCAGGTGTTGAGCATCGACCGGCAGCACCATTACCAGAGAGCGAACCCACTTCACCCGCTCCCGCAACCAGATGTTGGCGCTGCGGCAGTTGCTAGCGGTGCCATCTTTGCGTCTGCGCACGTACTGCTTGAACAGCACCTGGGTAAATTGTTGAGAGAGGCCATCGAGCATCTGCACCGCCCATACCAGATCGTATTCACCAGGGGCACCGATAAAGGCGGCCTCTAGTTTGGTGCCCGGCATCGAGTTGGCGAGCGCATCGATGCGCGAGCGCAGGGCCTTTTTAGACAGCGGCAGCTGGTTTAGCTTTGGCGTTGGCAGGCGAGAGATGGCAAAACCAAGTTGGCCAGCCTCGGCGGCTGGCCCTTTGTCGTTCTGGTTGGTCATTGGAGATTGTTACCCGACAGTTCTTTGATGTTGCTTCTGCAGGACGCCAGTGCTCTGCTGGCATGATTCATCATCTTCCTGGCTGCTGCGCACTGGCGCAGGGTCAGGGTGATGCTGTTATGCGGGCGCGGTGAGAAGCGGCGCATCTCCAGCAGGTTGCGCTGGTAGTAGCGCAGGCGGGCGGCGTCATCGAGCATTGTTTCGCGCCATCTATCGACGCGGGTTTGCAGTTCAGAGATCAGGCGGTAGCTCATCTGATGGTCTCCCCCAGTCCGTGGAGTGGTTCGCATTCTTCCCACCACTCGGCAATCTCTTTAGCCAGCGCCAGCTCGGCACTGGCTACGGCTAGCCAGTACACGGCGCGGATGGCCCCCAGAGCCAGCAGTTCTTTGGTCACTTGGCGGTTGCGCATGGCATCGCTACCAGCGCTAATGAATTCGCCCTGGGCAACTTCCCAGTGCTTGGTCAGCTTGCTAACAGGCTCAGGCGCCCGCAGGTGAGCTGGGCCCGACTCGGTTTCAGCCAGCTCATCAACTGGCGGCTCCAGTTCAAACAGGTCGCTCATTCCTCGTCCCCCATCACTGAGTCGTCATCGAGCAGATCTGCAGGGCGGCTGGTCACGACCAGCTGCACCTGGATGTACTCATCCCCCGAGTAGAGATCGCCCAGGGCGATCCGGTTTTCCTGTTCGCCACTGGCCAGCAGCTCGGTGAGCAGCGGCAGCACGGCCTGTTCGGCGCGTTTGGCGATATGGATTGCATCGATGCTCATGCGCCAGCCCTCCCGTTCATCGAGCGAAACACGGTGAGCCAGCGCAGCTGGCGGCGGGCCTGTTCGCGCAGATTGCGGCCCTCAGGGCCGCGCCGGGTGCTGTAGGTGCTTGCCTTGATGCGGTGTGGCAGGTCAGCCAAATCAGCCACGGCGGCCTGCTTGGTGATGGGGTGAAACAGCTTTTTCATGCCACCCCCTCGATGATGCGGATAGAACCAGAGGTCAGGCGCTCCATACGGGCATACCCGTTCTGTCCTCTCAGCCAAGTGGTGCCGCAGTTGGTGTAACCCTGCTGCACTAGATAGGCGCTGGCGGCCTTGATGTTTGGAACGGTGTGGCGAGTGATAACGGCTGCCATGGTTATGCCCCCTGCTGCTGGTTGGCATTGATGCCAGTCATCAGCCAGCCCGTGTACTGGGTCAGCCCCGGATGGTTGGCGATCAGCAGAAGCAGGCCACCGCCGATCTCGCGGTATCCCAGCTCGTAGTTCTTGAGCGTGGTGGGCGGAATGCCCAGCAGGTCGGCAAACTTCGGGCGGCTCAAGTTCAGCTGCTCCCGCAACTGGCGCAGGCGCTTGGCGGCGCGGTGGTTCAGCAGATTGATCTCGGTCATTGGCGCGTTCATGTCAGGCTCCTTGTGAAGTGGTGCAGGGGGTGATGCAACTGAACAGGGAGGCCCATGCCAGCGCAGTGGAGCGCTCGATAAGCGCCACACCGTCCGGATGTTGGCTAAGACGGGAGCCATAACGGCCCACAAGCTTACGTTGTTGGATTCGAAGGTTGCGCATAGCGCAGGGGATCGCTAAAGTTTGCATGTCGATTCTTCCTATGGATTGATTACTGAAGGCCCGCTTGGAGTTACCGCTCCGTTAAGCGGGCTTTTTATTGCCCGATCGCTCGCGGACCTTGTTGGCTCATCGCGATGCCCGCCGCAATGGCGCGCCGTTGTTGCAGCCGTGCTGCCCGTTCCTTTTTCAGTCTTTCGATATCTCCTGTTGGGGTGGTCACCGGTGCCGGATGCCACATCTTGCTGTCACAGCCGCAGCGAAACTCCCCCTGATAATCCAGCTCCTGCACGGCCAGGCGGATCGCCTCGCGCTGCGCATGGGGCAGGGTGGACAGGGTTGCAGTCATCAGCTGGCCGCGTGGCTGGCGGGCTATGGTGCAGATCGCTGCCTTTTTGGCGGCGCTGATGGCCAGCCAGTCTGTGTCCAGACTGCTGCGGGTCTTGCCGAACAGTTCGCGCACCAGCATTAATCCGGCGGTGTTCAGCGCGGCCTGTTCTTCTGGCAGCAGGCCAGCCAAATTGCGTTGTTCATGGTCAATGCGTTGTGTTTGCATGGGTTTCCCCTTACATGGTCATGGTTTGCATCAGGATGTCTGATGCGCAGGCGACAGTCGGCACAGCCTGAAAGCGGGCTTCGATGTCGTGGATAAGCAGTGCCAACGACCCCATTGCAGAGGTGGCCACACTGACGATGGTGTTGCGTTCGGTGCGCGACACTCGTCCCCGTTCGGACAGCTCCAGCGCCCGCTGGCCAATGCTGGCCACCTTGGCATTGAGGTCGATTGCTTGATGGGGGAGGGATGGCGCCCGTTCCGCTGATGGGATGGCGATGGCGGTCAGCCCGCATTCCAGCAGCATGCCGTCGAACAGGGTTTCGTCCCCTTCGGTGGCGTGGTACAGCGCGATGATGTCAGTGATCTTGAGCTGGTGT
Organism: Aeromonas sp. R1-1; assembly: GCF_040908495.1. Lineage (NCBI taxonomy): Bacteria > Pseudomonadati > Pseudomonadota > Gammaproteobacteria > Aeromonadales > Aeromonadaceae > Aeromonas > Aeromonas sp. R1-1. Next base: position 41,208 of record NZ_JBFODV010000303.1, read on the forward strand.
TCTTGTTCAGGGTTTAACTTGTTCCTTAAATCCTGAGCATCCATGCCAGCAGCCGCAGCAACTTTGCTGATCGTGTATTTCTCGCGAAAGCGGCTGCATGCAGATTCAAAGTGCGGATGTTTGCATTCGTCACCGATAAACATGGTTCTCTCTCCATTGAGTGCCATAGTTATCAGGAGATTGCGGGCTGGTACGCCGCGGCGGCTGCTTGTTGGTACAGCGCGACCATGTTGATCAGGACGCGGTGCTTTGGACCAGCCTTTGGCATGATCTGCAGTTCACCTCGCTGAACCATCTTTTTTACTTGGCCAACAGGAAGGCCAGAGTCTGCGGCATAGCGCTCGATGGTTTTAACCGGTGTGTCGATCTTGAGTGCAATCTCTGACATGATAGATCCCCTTAAACGTTGCTCGATACGGCTCGATATAACTCTTAAGCCACAATTCAACTCTACAAAGCGAATTGTTGATCTAAAAAGTTACTCGGTCAAGCCTTAAGGGTATTCATTGTTCAATAAAGTTCTATAAGGTGCTTTATGACTACGGAGAGAACTTTGAAAGTTGATTTCGACCAGTCATCTTTCGTGGATCGACTTAAAAAAGTGATTGGCAATGAGCCCCTTCGATCATTTGCTCGAAGAGCTGACATGAGCGATAGCGGTGTCAAACGTTATTTGAATGAAGGTACGGTTCCTCCTATCGATCGCGCTTTAAATCTGGCGCGTGCAGGAGGCGTTACGTTTGACTGGCTGGTGTTTGGGATAGGCGATGCAGCGAACCATCCTCGGGTAAGTCAGACCAATGAGGCTATCTCAGATACTCACGGCTCCTATCTGGCTGATGAGTTCACCACCATTCCTGCCTATCAAGTGTTTGCGAGTGCAGGCCATGGCGCCACTATTACTGATGAGCCGTTGGCCGAGCCGATGGCCTTCCGTTCTGACTGGCTACGCCGTGAAGGGTTCGACCCTGCAAAGATGGCGGTAATCAGAGCCAAAGGTGACTCGATGGAGCCGACCATCAATGACGGTGATGTGATCCTTATCCGCTTGAAGAATGGGGAAGCGCCGCGCGATGGCCTCTATGTGTTGCGCCTATCTGATGGCCTGTTCGTCAAGCGGCTGCAATTCGATCTCGGCGGGGTTCGCATCATCTCTGACAACCCACTGTATAAATCCCGTGACCTTAGCAAGGAAGAACTTGCCGAGCTGGATCTGGTTGGCCGTGTTGTCTGGGCTGGCAAAAAGTTTTAAGGAATTCGCATGTTTTCGTTGATGGCTGCTTTGGCGGCCCTTTTGTGTTTGTTGCTGACTGTGGCCGGCTTGTTCAAACCTGCTTTGCTTGGCCAGAAGCGCCGCCTGAATGCGTTTTTTATCGGCCTCTATGGAGCCCTTGGGTTCTTGATTATCGGCATGGTATCTGATGGCCAGATCGAGCTGTCTGGCGGGCTGGTGCTATTGGCCTTGCTGGCGGCTGCTCATAGTATCCTGCTGTTCATCAGCCATTCGCGGGCCATGCTCAAGATGAGCAAAGAGGAGCGGGCGCAGGTTCGCCCAGGAAAAGCCGCTGGCGGAGTGGTGCTGTTGTTCCTTGCTGCGGGCGCCGGCGCGTGGTTGTCCCGTCCAGCTCCGCTTGATGCTCCTATGCCGCCGGCAGAGAGCGCAAATAAACAGATAGAGCAACAACCATCCGTGCAGCGCCCCGCCACGGCATTGCGGGCACTGTCCCTCGCTGAGCAGTGCCGACTTGAGCAGGATATCTATCAGCAGATGAACAAGGTCACTGACGGTGTGATGGCTCGCTTTGGTGGCCTGCTCGATGGCCAGCAGATCGACTATCACCAGTTCGCAGAGTACCGGTTCAGCACAGTCACTCCTGCGATATCTGCGGCCAGCGATTCGATGAACGGCCTTCGTACCAGCCATATGGATGAGGATGTGGTTATTCGACATGCGGCTTCCTTGGTGCAACGCACTTATTCGTTTGTTGGCCAGCTCTATACCGCCGCCAGAACTGGCGATGATGTTGCGTTGAAGTCAGCGCGTGACCAGCTGGCGCAGGCCATTGCATCCCACAAGCAAGCCCGGGCGGTGTGCGGTCATGTCGGTTCGTAAAACAGATCACAAAACCAAACCATGGTTATCCGAGACTTACCCCGAGGGGCGTGATGGGCCACGCAAGCGCAAGCGCTTTGCCACAAAAGGGGAGGCCTTGGCGTGGGAGGCTCACTTGCTCACCGCCAAGCCATGGCAGGCAAAGGAAGAGGATGCAGGGGATCAGCGGCGCCTGTCTGATCTTGTCTCGGCATGGTTTGGGCGGCACGGTCAGACACTGGCTGATGGAGAACGGCGGCGCGACAAGCTGGTTTGGCTGTGCGAGGCACTGGATAACCCGCTGGCCAGCGCGTTCACCTCCGAGATGTTCTCGGCATACAGAGAGCGGCGGCTGGCCGGTGAGCTTTATGTACCAGGGCAGCGCAAGCAGGTCACCCCGACAACAATCAACCGTGAACAGCTATACCTGCAGGCCGTGTTCAATGAGCTGTCCCGCCTCGGTGTCTGGCACGGCGGCAACCCGCTTTCTGATTTGCGTCAGTACAAAGTGCAAGAGAGCGAGCTGGCTTATCTTTCCCAGGATGAGATCGAGCAGCTGCTCGATGCCTGCAAGGGGCTGCGGGATCTTTGGCTGGTCGTCATGCTTTGCCTTTCGACCGGGGCGCGCTGGAGCGAGATCGAGAAGTTGACGCGCTCCCAAGTTGGCATGGGGCGTATCACCTTCACAAAGACCAAGGGCAAGCGGAACCGGACGGTCCCTGTCGCCCCCTGGTTGTTGGCTATGTTGCCCAAGCGAACTGGCCGCCTGTTTGATGATTGCTATGCCGAGTTTGAAAAGGCCATCAGGCGAGCAGGCATCAAGCTGCCCGCTGGCCAGAGCACCCACGTGCTGCGCCATACCTTCTCCAGCCACTTCATGATGCGCGGGGGCAACATTCTGGTGTTGCAGCGAATCCTCGGCCACACGGATATCAAGATGACGATGCGTTATGCCCACTTCGCCCCCGATCACCTGGAAGATGCGGTACGGCTTAACCCCATCACAGCCCTAAAAAGTGGCGACAAAGTGGCGGCAGAGGCGGCCCACCATGACCCACTATGACCCTCCATGAACTTGTAAATATCTGTTTTTGGCGTAATTCATTGATATTAAAGGGCTGGGGTTGGATTCAAAATCCGCCGGTGAATAACCGTGTCGGTTCGAGTCCGACCCCGGGCACCATTCTTTTCCCTGTTTGGTCAACAGGTTACAGCGCTCCTGCTCAAAGTTTCTGCGGTTGATAACTCTTATTCATGTGCAAATATGTGCAAGAGGTTTCAACCAATGGCAAGCATCCAAGTTCTCACTCGAAAAATCGGCAAGTCCTATCGCGTTCAGTTCATGCGTAACGGCAACCGTGTATCCAAAGTTTTTATCCGCAAAAAAGACGCAGAGCAGTTCCTGGCTCAGATTACTGTATCTGACGAGCTGGCAGATGCCTTAACCAACGTCACCCTCACCAGTACCACCATTCCACAAGCTATCCATGAGTACCTTGAATCGCCCCGGCTTCTCTAGACACTTTCGAGCCGCTCGAAATATTGCTTTTCACACTCTACTGGCGATAGCCCATTGTTGAAACTGTGCCGGCGCTTGGGGTTGTAAAACATTTCAATGTAATCGAACACATCCTGCCGGGCTTCCTCGCGATCCGCATAGGTTTTACGTCGGATCCGCTCGCGTTTTAGGAGCTGGAAGAAACTCTCCGCCACCGCGTTATCATGACAATTGCCACGTCTGCTCATGCTGGCCTTAAGCCGATGATCCCGCAAAAAATCCTGCCAGTCATAGCTGCTAAACTGGCTCCCTTGGTCGGAATGGACCAGCACTTCCTGCTCCGGTCGCCGTCGCCACACCGCCATCAGTAACG